>JALZHV010000278.1 GCA_030860625.1 Actinomycetota bacterium | reverse complement strand
CCCGTCCTCGACGGCGCGGAGATCGAGATCCCGATCCGCGAGGCCGAGCAGCAGATCCTCCCCGGCCGCAAGACCAGGCTCTGGACCTTCGGCGGCAGCTTCCCCGGCCCGACCGTCCGCCGCCGCGCCGGCCGGCGCACCCGCGTCACCTTTCGCCACGAGCTGCCCGAGGAGGCGGGGGAGCTCTCGATCCACCTCCACGGCGGCCACAACCGCACCCAGTTCGACGGCCAGCCCGGCGGCCTGACCAAGCGCCAGCCGCTCTCCTACTACTGCCGCATCCCCCGCGGCCTCTCCGCCCGCCAGCAGGGCAACGACCTCTTGCTCGAGCCGGGCGCGAGCAAAACCTACGTCTACGACCTGGTCGAGGACGGCCGGCCCGAACGCGCCTCGTTCCAGTGGTACCACGACCACCGCCTCGACCGCACCGCCCCGCACGTCTGGAAGGGCCTGGCGGGGATGTGGATCGTCGACGACGGCTTCGAGGAGAAGCTGCCGCTGCCGCGCGGCGCCCGCGACCTGCCGCTGATGATCAGCGACCGCAGCTTCGACCGCCACAACCAGCTCACCGACCCCTTCACCGATCGCCGCCCGCCCCACGACGGGATCCTCGCCGAGAGCGTCCTCGTCAACGGCGCCTACATGCCGCACCACCCGGTCAGCCCCTGCCGCTACCGGCTGCGCCTGCTCAACGTCTCCTCCTTCCGCAGCTACAACCTGCGGCTGTCGAACGGGGCGCCGATGGTCCAGATCGCCACCGAGAGCGGCCTGATGCCGAAGCCGGTGCGGCGCCAGGAGATCCTCCTCGGCCCGGGCGAACGGGTCGAGGTGTTGGTCGACTTCGCCGGGATGGCGGGGGAGAGCGTCGAGCTCCGCAGCAGCCGGCGCCACCCCGGCCGCAACCCCGAGGGCGCCCGCACCTACGGCGGCGCGCTGATGCAGTTCCGGGTCGGCCGCGAGCGCGTCGCCGACCGCACCAAGGTGCCGCGGCGGCTGCGGCCGCTGCCGGAGTGGGCGCGCAAGGCCAGTCGCAAGCCCGACCACCGTTGGGAGATCGCGATCGGCGGCTTCTTCAAACCGACCTGGCGGATCAACGGCCGCACCTTCAACCCGGCCCGCTCCGAGGCCTTCCCGAAGCTGGGCACGACCGAGACCTGGGAGATCGTCAACAAGACCGCCGTCGCCCACGTCATGCACCTGCACCACACCGACTGGTACCTGCTGGAGCGCAACGGCGAGCCCCCGCCGCCGTGGGAAGACTGTCTCAAGGAGACCTTCTTCGTCTACCCCAACGAAAAAATTCTCCTTGCCGGTCATTTCTCCGATTACACCGGGAAGTTCGTCATCCACTGCCACATGCTCGACCACGAGGACCACGGCCTGATGAGCCAGTTCCAGGTGGTCCGGGGCTAAAGGAAACCGCCGCGTCTGCCGATGCCTCAGGCATGGGTAATCCCGAAAATCGGGTAGACACTCGACCGATCCTCAAGTCCGCTGATCGCACCAGGGCGCGCGCCTCCGCCGCCCTCCTCGTCGCCGGAGCCGGGCTCGTCTGGATCTCCCTCGTCCTGCCGCACCCCGATGGTGCCGATCAGGTTGCCCTCACCCTCACCGCCCTGGCGATGGCGATCGCCGGCGCGATCGTCTGGGCCTTCGCCGCGAAGATCTCCAAGCCGGTCGTGCACGCGATCCTCGCCGGCGTCTCCGCCGTCACCTGCCTGCTGATCTACGAGAGCGGCATCGTCGTCGGCCAGTACGGGACGATCTTCGTCTGGACGGTCCTGGTCACCTCCTGCTACTTCCCGCGCCGGGTCGCCGCCGTCCACCTCGGCTGGATCCTCGCGGTCTACGGCTTCACCCTGCTGCTGGTCGAAAACACCGCCGGGTACTCGCCGCTGACCCGCTGGCTCTTCCTCCTGATCTCGCTCAGCGTCGTGATGCTGCTGATCACCGGCATCGTCGCCCGTCGCGCCCGCGCCGACCAGCGCGCCCGCCGCTTCTTCGACCTCTCGCGCGACATGCTCTGCACCGCCAACATGGACGGCTACTTCGTCGAGTTGAACGATGCTTGGACGAAGAACCTCGGCTACAGCCCCGAGGAACTGCGGGCGATCCCCTTCGTCGAGCGGGTCCACCCCAAGGACCGCGAGCGCACCGAAGCCGAGGCGGGGTCCCTCTTCGAAGGCGTCGAAACCCTCACCTTCGAAAACCGCTACCTGGCCAAAGACGGGACCTGGCACTGGCTGCGCTGGAGCTCCCAGCTCTCTCCGGACGAGCAGCTGATCTACGGCCGCGCCACCGACGTCACCGAGCTGAAGCAGATCGAGAGCGAACGCGAGGAGCTGCTCGACAAGGTCCAAGACATGGCCCGCCGCGACTCGCTGACCGGCCTCCCCAACCGGCGCGCGCTCGAGGAACAGCTGCCCCGCGACATGGCCCACGCCCGCCGCGCGGGCTCGCCCCTCTCCCTGGCGATCCTCGACATCGACCACTTCAAGGCCTACAACGACACCCACGGCCACCTCGCCGGCGACGAGGCCCTGCGCGAGTGCGCCCGCGCCTGGGCCTCCTGCCTGCGCGCCGAAGACACGATCGTCCGCTTCGGCGGCGAGGAGTTCCTCGTCCTGCTGCCGGGGACGCCGCCGGAGGAGGCGGCGGAGATCGTCGAGCGGCTGCGGGAGGCGACGCCGATGGGGCAGACCTGTTCGGCCGGCCTCGCCTGGTGGGATGGCACCGAGACGATCGACGACCTGCTCGGCCGGGCGGACAAAGCGCTGTACAGGGCCAAGGCCGGCGGTCGCGACCAGCTGGCGCAGGCTCCCCAGGCTTAGTAATCCCAGTAATGATTGGCCGATGGGCCGTCCAGAGCACGACCGCGCCGTGCGCTTCCGCACCGCGCGCCGCGATCCCGAGCTGACGGTCATCGAGGGGTTCCACGCGCTCAAGCACGCGCTGCGCTTCGGAGCCGAGCTGGTCGAGGTGGTGGCGGTCGACCCTGCCGCGCTCGAGGACCTGGCCGGGGACCTGGCACCCGACCTCGCCGGCCATCTGACCGAACGGGTCGAGACGATCGACAAGGAGGGGCTGAAAGCCCTGGTGCCGCTGGTCCCGCACACCGGCGTCGTCGCGATCGCCCGCCGGCCGGCCGTCGACCTCGAGGCCGTATTCCATTTTTTTATTGACGAGCTCCGCGG
>JALZHV010000277.1 GCA_030860625.1 Actinomycetota bacterium | reverse complement strand
GCCGAGCACCATGCCGCCGGCGAGCACCGCCCACGGCCGCTGCCGCCCGAAGTCTTCGACGTCGTGCAGCATCCGGTCCGGGTCGGCCTCTTTCAGGTAGGTGCCGACTTTCTCGGTCTGCTCGGCGGCCCGGTCGGCGAGTTTCGCCGGGGTGTCTTTGCCCTGTTTGCGCAGCTCCTCGCCGACGCTGCGCAGGTCCTGGGCGGTGCCGCTGACCTGCTCGCCGGCTTTGGTCGTGCGCTGGTCGAGCTGCTGGCGCACGTTTTCCTGCGCTTTGCCGGCGGCCTCACGCGCTTTCTCCTGCGCTTCGCCCGCCACTTCCTGGGCTTTTTCCTGTGCTTTGCCGGTCATCTCCTGCGCCGTGTCCTGCACGCTGGACGACCCTCCGCCACCACCACCCATGCCGGGCGGGCTGGACGTAACGCTTCCATCAGCCATTCTCGTCCTCCAAGTTCGTTCGTTTGCTTGCCTGCGCCCGCGCAGGGGCGTTCGACGGCGTTCCGCCGTTCTTCAACCGGTGCCGGACTCAGGCCCGTCGGCCTTGCCACGACGCGGTTACTGACCCCAAGATCGGCACGACCCTGTAAGACGGCGCGACATCGGGCTTACTGCCGGATTACCCCCGCTTGCGATACACAAACAGCCCTGGAAACGCGGGGGGCCATATTCATCCGTTTTCTCAAGTTCGGCTGCCTCGCCTGGGGAGGGCCTGCCGCGCAGATCGCGATGATCAAGAGCGAGTGCGTCGACGAGGAGGAATGGGTCGACGAGGAGAGCTTCAAGCGGCTGCTCGCGGTGTACCAGGTGCTGCCGGGGCCGGAGGCGCACGAGCTCTGCGTCTACTTCGGGCGGCTGCGCGGCGGCAAGCTCGGCGGCTTCGCCGCGGGCCTCGGCTTCATGCTGCCGGGCTTCCTGCTGATGCTGGGGCTGTCGGCGCTCTACGTCGAGGCTGACATCGCCGACCGGCTCGAGCCGCTCTTCTACGGGCTGAACGCGGCGGTCGGGGCGCTGGTCGCGCGGGCGCTGGTGCGGCTTGGCCAGTCGTTCATCAACGACGTGCCGCTGGCGCTGATCGCGGTGGCGGGGTTCGCGCTGACGCTGTGGGGCGATCTGAGCTTTGTCCTGGTCCTGTTGGGCGGCGGCATCGCCTACGAGGTTTGGCGCAACGCCCGCGCCTGGCTCGGCCGGGCCCCCTCCGTCTCCCTGGGCCTGCCGGCGGTGCTCTGGATCGGCGCCGGGGCGATCACCGTCGGCCTCGCGGGCGAGATCTTCCTCGAGGGACTAAAGGCGGGCCTCCTCACCTTCGGCGGCGCCTACACGGTGGTGCCGTTCCTCCACGAGAGCGCCCTCGAGGGACAGGGCTGGCTGACCGAGGACCAGTTCCTCGACGGCCTCGCGATCGGCGGCGTCCTCCCCGCACCGACGATCATCTTCGGCACCTTCGTCGGCTACCTCGGCGGCGGGCTGGTCGGGGCCCTGCTGATCACCCTCGGCATCTTCATCCCCGCCTTCCTCTTCCCCATCTACCTGCACCGCCAGCTGGTCGCGGTCGCCGAAAACGAACGCCTCCACCTCTTCCTCCTCGGCATCGCCGCCGGCGTCGTCGGCCTGATCGCCGCCGTCACCGTCGAACTCCTCGACGCGGGGGTGGTCGACGTCTACACGGCGGCCCTGGCGATCGGCGCCTTCCTCGCCCTCAACCGCTGGCACGCAAAACTGACCGTGCTCTACGTGGTCTTCGCCTGCGGGGCGCTCGGGGCGCTGCTCCACCAGACGGTGGTCTAGCGGACAGGGGCACGCGGCCGGCCGCAGGGCGGGGACCCGCGACCAGCCATCGGCCCTCGAGAGACGATAAACCGAGCTTGGCCCTTCTCTAGAGTGGTAAGACCCGCCCTAGGGCGGGTCTAGCGTTCCGATGACCGTCAAAGAAGCCAGTCCCCCCCACCGCCAGCCCTCGGATTCCCCGGACGGAATCCAGGCGATGCTGAACGCGCTGCCGGCGATGGTCGGCTACTGGGACAGCGACCTGCGCAACCGGATGGCAAACGACGTCCACGCGGACTTCTTCGGCAAATCGCCCCGCGAAATCCGCGGCAAGCACATGCGGGACCTGGTCGGGCCGAAGCTCTTCGACGAAAACCGGCGCTTCGTCGAGGGGGCCCTGGCGGGCGAACGCCAGCTGTTTCACCCGGAGATCGTCACTCCCTCCGGCGAGGTTCGCTACATGCAGGCTTCCTTCATCCCCGACACGATCAACGGGGTCGTGCGCGGCTTCTTCGTGCTAGCCACCGACATCACCGAGCGGAGGTCCATCGAAGAAGAGGTCGAGCGCAGCCGCGCCCGGCTGGCGGAGGCCGAGCGCATCGCCCGCCTCGGCAGCTGGGAGTGGGACATCCCCGGCGATCACGTGACCTGCTCGGCCGGCCTCTACGAGATCTACGGCATCGGTCCGGAGGACTTCGACGGGCACTACCGGCTCGGCGTCTCCAACTACACCCACCCCGACGACCGCGAGCGCGTCGACGCGGAGATACGTCAAGCGCTCGAGACCGGTGCCCCGATCGACTTCGAGTTCCGGATCATCCGGCCCGACGGCCGCGTCCGCCGCCTCCACAGCCGCGCCGAGCTGATCGCCGACGCCGAAGGCAACCCCCTCCGCCTAACCGGCACGGCCCAGGACGTGACCGAGGTCCGCGCCGCCGCCGAAGCCCTCCACCAGACTGCCAGCGACCTCGGCCGCCGCGCCGCCGAGCTCCTGGCCGACCAACCCAAACGCCGAGAAGACGACCTCGCCAAGACCCTCACCCCCCGCCAGATCGAGATCCTCGCCCTAGTCGCCGAGGGCCTCAGCAACGCCGAGATCGCCAACCGCCTCTTCCTCGGCGAGAGCACGGTGAAGTGGCACGTGCGGAAGATCCTGCGAGCGCTGGGGGTTGCGAATAGGGCTCAGGCCGTGGCGCGGTACTTGTCCAGCTCGGGTTGATTCAGTCAGCCCTTAGCCCTTTGAGGCGACCGCATTGCGGTCGCGAAGAACAACCCCAAGAAGCTCGTCGGGACCGCGTTGGTGCGCGTGCCTATCCCCACGTTCCTGAGCGGCCACTATGAGGTTTGCGTGAGCCTCTGCTCGCTCTCTTAGCAGCTGTTGAATTGCACGCGCAGTTTGCGCGTGCTGTCTTTCGATCTCTAGAAGGTGCTGGGTTAAGTACTCCCA
>JALZHV010000276.1 GCA_030860625.1 Actinomycetota bacterium | reverse complement strand
TCGCTACGCCGCCGCCCCGCTGCGCTCGGCGACCAGCTCGCCGATCGCCGCCCGCGCCCGCTCCGAGACCGCGGTCTGCGGCGCCTCCGGGGTAGCGGTGGCGACGATGTCCTCGATCCGGAAGGTGGTGCCCATCCCGCCCCAGTAGCCGTCGCTGACTTCGCGCACCAGGCAGTAGACCCGGCAGGCCTCGGCGTCGCTGTACTCGGTGCCCTCGGCCGCGAGCAGGATCTCCGCCACCTCGCGCACGAGGTTGCGGCGGGAGTGGGTGCCGATCGGCCCGGGGCCCTGCAGCATCGTCCCTTCCGGCACGGTGATCAGCACGCGGTAGACCGGCCGCTCCGCCGGGGTGCCGCCGACGTTGAGGGCGCCGGCGGGCAGCTCGTGGACGACCGTCCAGGACATCGCCCGCGTCTGCTCGTTGTCGGCCGCGCCCTCGTGTTGGAGGAGGGCGGCGGTGAGCCGCTCCACGGCCTCGGCGCGCCGCTCCGGCTCCAGCGCGCCGTCGGGGTAGGTCAAGTCGATCATGGGCATGGCGGTCTCCTAACCGAATGGTCGTTTGGTTGCAGATGAATATAACCGAATGACCGTTTGGTAAAACCTGCGGGTGGCCGCTCCCCCCAAGCCCCGCCGCCGCCTCAGCGCCGAGGAGCGGCGCGAGCGCATCCTCGGCGCGGCGATGGAGGTCTTCGCCGAGCGCGGCTACCAGGAGGCCTCGATGGCCGAGATCGCCCGCGCCGCCGGGATCACGCCGGCGGTGATCTACGACCACTTCGCCTCGAAGGCGGAGCTGCAGATCATGCTGCTCGAACGCCAGACCGAGGAGCTGCTGGTCTTCGTCGGCTCGGCCGTCGCCGGCGAGTTCGCCGACACGGGGGAGCGGATCCGCGTCGGCGTCGACGCCTTCTTCACCTTCGTCGAGGAGCACCCCTACGCCTGGCGGATGCTCTTCCGCGACCCCCCGACCGACCCGGCGATCCTCTCCACCTACCGCCGCATCCACCAGCAGGCGACCGCCGGGATCGCCCTCTTCCTCCGCGCCAGCGCGCCCCCCGACCTGCTGAAAGGCCCCGACGCCGACCGCGACCTGGAGATGTTCGCCGAGATGCTGAAGATGGCCCAGAACGGCCTCGCGGTCTGGTGGTATGAGCACCGCGACGTCCCCCGCCGCGAGCTAGTCGACCGCGTCCTCGAGTTCTGCTGGCTCGGCTTCGAGCGCCTGACGCGAGGCGAGCGGATCGGTTAGGTCTGCGCGATCGCTTCGCGCAACGCCGGGGTCGCCACGTAACTGATGTTCCGGCTGCGCCCACGCTGGTCGATCAGGCCCGCGTCGGCGAGGCGGCGGAAATCGGCGCTCGCGGTGGCGGGGGAGACGTCGGCCTCCTCCGCGTACCTGCCGCGGTCGGTGCCGCCGAGCAGGCTCTGCTCGAGGGCGATCACGGTCCGGTCAGGCCAGCCGCGGCTCTCGACGATTTCTTCCAGGCTCTGCCAGCGAGCCGCCGCCTGTGCGACCTGCGCCAGTCGCCGGCGCGCCTGCGCGAGGTGGGCTTCGAGGCAGAACGTCACCCAGCCAGTAGCGTCCCGCTCGGGTTGGTAGCTGCCTCCTTGAGTCTCGCGCAAGGCCGCGTAGTACTCCTGGGTGTGGTCCCGGAGGTACTCCTCGATCGAGAAGAACTCCGGCGAGCCGAGTCCCTCGCGGGCCAGGACCAGCGACTGGACGATTCGGGCGACCCGGCCGTTGCCATCGCGGAAGGGGTGGACCGAGACGACGTGCAGGTGCGCCATCGCCGCCCTCACGACCACGTCGACCTCGAGGTCGCCTTCAGCCAGCCAGACCAGGACCTCGTCCATCAAGCTCGCGACGTCGTCGGCGTCCGGTCCGCGGTACTCCAACGATCCATCGGCGGCCGTGACGCCGATCGGGCCGGTCCGCCAGAGGCCGGGATCTTTGTCCCGCTGGAAGTAGCAGGCGTCGAAGTGGAGGTCGAGGATGACGCGGTCTAGCCAGCGGAAGGAAGGGTCGACCGCCATCGCCCCGACGTGGTCCATGGCCTGGGCGTAACAGGCCACCGCCTGACGGTCTTCATCGTCCTCTGGCGCTTGCCGTCCGCTGGTAAGCGCCAGCGCTTCCTCGGGGGAAACGCTGAAGCCCTCGATCGAGGTGGAGCTCTCGATCGAGCTGGCCCGCACCTCCCGCCGGAGGGAGCCCATCCACCGGCTGCGGGTCTGGACCTCCTGTCGCAGGTCCGCCTTTAGTTCGTTCAGCTCTTCGAGCTTCTCCTGCAGGGAGGCCGAGAGGGAAGGGGTCTTGAAGACCATAACCCCAGTTTAGACGATTAAACGAATATTCGTCTAAACGAAAATGCGTCTAGTCACCTCAGCTTGCCTGTGGCACTGCGGCGAACCACCGTTCCAGGCGCTCCTGGGTGAAGACGTCTTCACGCGGGCGGAGTTGGCGGCTGAGGGCGTCGCGGAGGTTCTGGCCGGCTTCGGGGTCGGAGGCGACGCCGGCGAAGATCGGGCCGGAGGTGGCGGGATTGGGGAACTTGGCGAAGTCGAAGGACCACTCGTAGTGCTCGCGGGCGCGCTCGTCGCGCCAGGCTTCGTAGCCGGAGAGGTCTTCGTCGGCGGCGAGGGCGGTGGCGACGTGGAGGGACTGCTCGATCGCGTCGGAGATGCCCTGCGCCGTCGAGGGGTTCTTGAAGTGGCAGGCGTCGCCGATCAGCGCCCAGCCGGGGCCGTTCGCCTGGCGGAAGAAGCCGCGCAGCATCGTCTCCGGGGCCAGGCTGATCGGGGCGATCTGCTCGGCCGTGTCGAGCCAGGCCGGGTCGCACCAGTCGTACTCGCCGGCGCTGGCGAGGAACTGCTGTTGCCGCTGCTCAGCGCCGCCACGGGTCAACTCCGGGTCGATCCCGAGGATCAGAATCGAGATGTCGTCCTCGCAGGGGGTCCAGGCGAGCGAGCCCTGCTCGGTCACGTCGATGAAGAAGCGGTCCGTCTCCGGCAGGCCGCGCCAGTAGCCGAACATGAAGGCCAGCTCGCCGGCCAGCGGCCGCTGCTTCTCCAGTCCGAGCAGGCCGGCGACGGTCGAGGCGCGGCCGTCGGCGCCGAGCACCCAGCGCGCCTCGATCTCCTCGCCGCCGTCGAGCACGACACCCGCCGCCGCGCCGTCTTTAACCAGAACTCGCGCGACGCCCGCGCCGGTGCGAATC
>JALZHV010000275.1 GCA_030860625.1 Actinomycetota bacterium | reverse complement strand
CAAGACGCCCTGGCCGCCTACCGCCCCCTCGACACGATCGTCGTCCGCGGCCTCGCCAGCGCCAAGGTCGAGCCGATGACGGCCCTCGCCGAGGCCGCCGCGCCAGTCGCCTAACGCCTCAGAAGGCGTTGCTGCCGATCAAGGCGGCGAACAGCACGAAGAAGCCGCCGATCAAGGTCCGGTTTAACCCCTCGACTCGATCTTCCAAGCGGTTGAAGCGCTCATCGACCTTCGTAAAGCCCTCGTCGACCTTCCGCTCGAGAGCGTCGACCTTCTGTTCAAGAGCGTCGAGGCGCTGCTCGATCAAGGTTTCTTTCGGCACCATCACAACCATGAGGCTAGCGTAATCTTTCGTCTGCACAGAACAAGACGCTAAGCCCGCGGGAGTGCAAAATCTTCGCCGCGTTTCTGTGACTTCCATCGTCGTCCGTTACTCGAGTTTTCGCCCTGCCCCCATCGGGGGTAGAGGGCAGCTGACCGCGATCCACCCCGAGGAGAACACATGAACTTGAAAAAACTCGCCGACAAAGCCAAAAAGACGATCGACCAGCGTGGCGGCATGGACAGCCTCAAAGCCGACGCCGAGGAGCTGAAAAAAGTCGCCAAAGGCGAGGGCAGCCTCAAAGACAAAGCCAAAGCGGCCGCCAAGGCGATCAAAGAGCCGGGCGCGAAAGCTGGCGACGGCGAAATGCGGCCCGCCCAGGGGGCCGGTCACCCGCAGGACACCCCCCGCAAAGGCGGCGCTCCTCACCAGTGAGGACGCCGCACCTCTGCGCCGATTCGCGGGTTGCGAGGGCATGAACCTGAAGAAGCTCTCCGGACTCCTGCTCCTGGCGGCGGCGGTCTGCGCCCCGAGCGCGTCCGCCGTCACCTACGAACCCGAGCCCACCGCCTTCTGCGAGAGGCAGACGCTCCGCGACTTCCTGAAGCCGCTCGAGCGGATGCCGAAGCTGCACGCCCCACGGGCGGGCGGCCACATCGACATCGGCCCGGCGAACCTGCGTCTGCGGCCGACTTCGCGCTTCCAGGTCGGCGGGGGAAGCGTGGGCTTCACCCTCTCCGCCGCGCAGCGCAAGCCGCTGCGCCTCGCCTGGACCGCCACCACCACCCTCGTCGAGGTGAACCGCAACGGGAAGCCGATCGGCAAGGCTAAGCGGTCGGAGCGGCGCGTCGGCAAGTTGAAGCCGTACCGCGGCAACAGCTTCCAGCTCGGGGTTCCCGCCAGGGCGGCGTTCTACCGGGTGACGATCGCCTTCCACGGGCGGACGGGGCAGGAGCTGGAGAGCTTCGGCGCCTACTACCGGGTGCTCCGCCCGTTCCATCGCTCGCGCCTGGCGACCAACGCCTCCGCCTACCGGCCCGAAAGCACCGTCTTCGCCCGGGTCGAGAACTACGGCACCCTTCCCGTCAACTACGGGGTCCCCTATGCGATCGAGCGCCTCGAAGGCTCGACCTGGGTCGAGGCGCCGGAGAGCCCCAACGGGCCCTGGATCCTGCCCCTCTACACGAGCAATCCCGGCGAAACCGGCGGCTGCACCCGCTTCTGGATCCCGCCCTCGATGGCCGCCGGCACCTACCGGATGGTGAAGGAAGTCGGGCTGGTGAAACGCGAAGAGACGACGCTGACCGCGGAATTCACGGTCGTCCGGTAGCGGCGACTAGTACGGCGGCAGGTCGTCGTACCAGTCCTCGAGCTTCTTGAAGGCGCGCCAGAAGCGCTGCTTGGCGCCCTCTTCGTCGAGGGAGGCGTCGATGTCGGGCACGTACAGCGCGTCGACGGTGGGGGTGAATGCCTGGATCTCGCCCTCGCGCTGCTCGATCTGGCGGGAGAGGGGGACGCTGAGGCCGTTGAGGATGCGCAGCGCCGGCTCGCCCATGACGACGACGATCTTCGGCTGCACGATCGCCAGCTCTTCGACGAGGCGGCCGACGCACTCGCCGGCGGCGAGGTCGGGCTCGGGGATCGGGCATTTGACGCAGAGCGTGCCGTAGACGACGAGCGGGTCGATGCCGAGCCGCTTGAAGCTCTTCATCAGCGCGTTGCCGGAGCGTCCGTAGAAGGCGACCCCCTCCTCGATCTCCGAGGCCAGCGGCGCGTGCTTGAGCATGAAGATGTCCGCCTGCGGGTGGCCGGAGCCGAGCACCGGCATCAGCTTCCCGCGCGGGCAGTGCCGGCACTCCTGGACCTCGCGGCTCATCTGGTTGAGCTCGCGGATCGCCCGCTCCAGGTACTTCTCGCGAATCTCGTCGTCGATGCTCCGCATCGGGGCGTTCTTTGACGAGGCGGGCGCGGCTCCTCTGCGGCGGCCCGCCTGCATCAGTACTTGCTCGTCCCCCGACCCTCGCGGCGGCGCCGCGGTTTCCCGCCCCGCACCGGCTTCGCGTCCGGCACCCGCCGTTTCGGCGCCTTCGGCCGCCCCGTCGTCTGCAGGAACTTCAGCGTCTGCACGTAGACGAGGTTCTTGTGCTTGCGGGTGATGTCGGCGTCCCGCATCGCCTCGAGGAACTCCGCCGGCCCGTCGAAGTCGTGGATCCGCTGCCGCACGCTGCCGAGCCCCTGGGCGACGTGGCTGTCGGAACCCGCCGCCGGCACGATCCGGTACTTGCGGGCGAAGCGCACCGCCTCTTCGTTGAACGAGGTCAGCGCCACCCGCGGGTTGAAGACCTCGAGCAGGTCGATCTCCTCGACGATGTCGAGCAGGTGCTCGTAGTCGGGCACCGAGTGGAAGCGGTCGAACGGGTGCGGCACGTAGACGAGCCCGCCCTGGCGGCGGATCTCGGCGATCGTCTCCGCCATCGTCAGCCCCTTCGGGATCTTCTCCTCGAGGAAGAGGCCGATCACCTCGCCCTGCTCGGCGGTCTTCACCTCCTCGGCGACGATCACCTTGATGTCGCCCATCTGCTCGGCGATCTTGCGCGCCTCCAGGGCGCCGGAGACCTCGTTGTGGTCGGTGATCGCGATCGCCCCGAGGCCGCGGTCGCGCGCCGTCTGCAGCAGCACGTCGACCGGGGTCGCGCAGTCGCCGGAGTGGTCCGTGTGCATGTGCAGGTCGGCCTCGATCAGCGGCCGGGAGGAGATCCGCTCGCGCACCTCCGGGTCCCCGGTCGGGTCGTGGCGGCGCGCCAGCAGGCGCCGGTAGATCGCTTCCAGCTCGTCGACGATCCGCCCCCAGTCGGCGCCCTCGCCGCCGTCGGCGGCCGCGCCGCCGCCGAGCACTTCGTACC
>JALZHV010000274.1 GCA_030860625.1 Actinomycetota bacterium | reverse complement strand
CTCGACGATCTTGTCCCACTCGCCGAAGAGCACGGCGCCGACGTTGTCGGCCTCGAGGTTCAGCGCCAGGCCGGTGACCCCGTGGGGGAGGTCCAGCATCTCCAGCGCCATGCAGTTGTCGAGCCCATGGATGCGGGCGATGCCGTCGGCGACGGACAGGACCGTGCCAACCTCGGTGAGGTCGGCGGAATCGGTCTCGAGTCCCTCGATCCGCTCTCGCAGAATGCTTGCGATCTCGTCGGGCTTGATCTCCATCGGGTGCTGATGCCTCCTTACGCCGCGGTGGCGACGCTCTTTCGAAGTTTCTCTAGGCGACTACGGATGCTCGCGTCAAGGACCATGTTGCCGACCTGCAACACGATGCCGCCGAGGATGTCGGCGTCGACCTCGCTGGACAGGTCGACCTTCTCCCCGGTCTGGCGTTCGACCTCCTGGCCGATTTTGGCGACGACGGCCGGGTCCAGCTCGACGGCGCTGGTGACGGTGACGTCGATACGGCGGTTCTCCTGCTTCCAGAGCTCGTCGAACTCGCGCCGGATGCGGAAGATCTCCGTCATCCGGTGCTTGTCGACGAGCAGCTTGAGGAAATTGATCAGCTCGGGCTCGGCGCCCGTGATCGCCCGCGCCAGCCCCTCCTCCTTCTCCGTCGAGGAGAGGTAGGGGCTGAAGAAGAAGACCTGCAGCTCGCGGTTGCTGTCGACGGCATCGGCGACCTCGCCCAGCTGTTGCTGGAGCGAGTCGAGCTTGCCTTTGTCGCGGCCCACGTCGAAGAGGGCTTCCGCGTATACGCGAGCTGCGTCGGCCATCTAGTTCTTCTCCGCCCCCGAGAGCGCCGAGAAATCGACCTCGGCCAGCGCCTCCTCGACGAGCCGTTTCTGGTCGTCGGAGCTGAGCGATTTGCGGGTGACCCGCTCGGTCGCGAGCACGGTGAGGTCGGCGACCTCCTGGCGGATCTGGTCGAGCGAGCGCCGGGTCTCCGCTTCGATGTCCCGCTTGGCGGCGGACACCAGCTCCTCGCGTTTTTCTTTACCGGCCGCCGCGGCTTCCGCTTCGGCGGTCTCGGCGGATTTGCGGGCGCGGGCCATGATGTCGTCGGCCTGCTCCCGCGCCTCGGCGAGGCGGGCTCGGTACTCGGCCAGCAGCTCGTCCGATTCGCGACGCTGCCGCTCAGCGGCGTCGATCGATTCGCTGATCATTTTCGCGCGTTTGTCGAGCGCTTCCTGGATTTTCGGGAAGGCGACCTTGCTCAACACCCACATCGTGATCAGGAACAGGACGAGCGTCCAGATCATCAGGCCGAGGCCCGGGCTGACCAGGAAGCTGCCGCCGCTTTCCTCGCCGTGCGCCGCCTCGGCGGCGAGCGGGAGCGTCGCTATGTAACCGAGCAGCTCCATTACCGACCTAGGCCAGGAAGAAGGCGATCAGACCGAAGATGAAGGTGTAGAAGGCGACCGCCTCGGTCAGCGCGAAGCCGAGCCAGCGGATGCTTTCCAGGTCGCTTTTCATCTCCGGCTGGCGCGCCACCGACTCGATCTCCTTGCCGAAGATGATGCCGATGCCGATGCCGGCGCCGATCGAGCCGAGCCCGGCGCCGACGCCGAGGGCGATCGCTTTGCCGGCGCTTTTGACGCCTTCGTCGGTTACCTCGGCTATGGGCAACGCAGTCAGATCCATTTTGCGAGTGACTCCTTTTCTAGTGAGAGGCGGAGGTCGCTCCGCCGATGTAGATAGCGCTAAGCGTCGAGAAGATGAATGCCTGCAGGGTCGCCACAAGCCCGACCTCGAAGATGAAGAAGGCGAAGGCGAGCGGGAAGGTCAGCGCCCCGAGGGCGGCGATCCCCAGCAGCACCGCCAGCCCGCCGCCCATGAAGAGCAGCAGCAGGTGGCCGGCGAGGATGTTGGCGAAAAGACGGACGGAGAGAGAGATCAGCCGCACGAAGTGGGAGATCACCTCGATCAGGAAGATCGCGCCCTTGCCGATCGGGTGCATGTCCTCCAGGCCGGGGGGCAGCCAGCTCTTGAAGTAGGGCAGGAACCCCTGGTGGCGGATGCCCTCGAAGTGGTAGGAGAGCCAGACCACCAGCGTCAGCACCAGCGGAATCGCGATGTTGGCGGTGGCGGCGTAGATCGCGAAGGCCGGGATCTCCAGCCCGAAGACGTCGACCGGGTGCTCGGTGTTGGTCGGCAGCGGCAGGAAGCCGAGCATGTTCGAGAACCAGATCCAGAAGAAGAGAGCGGCGAGGAAGGGGAACCATTTGGCCGCGGTTTTGCCCTGCAGGCTGCCGCCGGTGATCGTGTTTTTGGTCAGGTCGTAGGCCATCTCGACCGCGGCCTGGACCCGGTTCGGCTTGTCCGCCATCCGCCGCGAGATCCAGACCATCACGGCGATCGTCAGGGCGCTGGCGAGGAAGAGGTAGAGGACCGCCTTGTTGATGCTGAGGTCGATCCCGGCGAGCTCGATCGAGAGCCACGGTTCGAGTTTGAACTCGTTCTGCGGTTTGAAGCTTTCGTTTTTGCCGTCGCTCTTGAAGATCAGCAGCAGCAGGATCGCCACGGCGAGGTAGAGGCCGAAGCCGATCAGGACCTTGGCCTTGGTGCTGAGGCCGCCCGAGCCCTTGCCGCCCTGGTTCGTGGCGCCGGCGGGCGCCTGTGCGGTTGCCGCCTCCATGTCTACGCGGCCCCCTGGCCCTCGGGCTGGTCGTCGAACAGGTGAACGAGGCCCTGGGCGGCGAAGGAGATCGTGAACAGCGCCATCAGCAGGATCGCGGCGGCGAGGCCGGACTCCCGTTCGGCGACGCCGACCAGGAGCACGGCGGTGGCCATCAGCCAGACGCGGCCGAGGGTGCTGCCGGCGACGAAGCCCATCGCCTTCTGGCGGTTGCCGCGGGCCAGCTCCTGGCGCATGCGGCGCTGGGCGAGCACCTGGACCCCCCGCTGGACGAGCCAAACCGCGGCCGCCACGGCGAAACCGAGCAGCGGGAAGCCGCCGAGCAGGAAGACTGCGAGCGCGGCGATCAGCGCGAGTAGGTCGACGAACTTGGGAGGAGACATAAGGGAGGAAGCGAAGAAATACGCCCGGCTCGGGGCAGAGCGGGCGCACTGGCGACTATATAGAAGTGGGTCCCGGAACGGCTCTGTGAAGCCACTTCGTGAGGGTTGCCACTACCGGTTGACGGGGTGGGTAGGGGAGGGATGAGCCTCTCCAGACACATCTCGCTATGGCTCTAT
>JALZHV010000017.1 GCA_030860625.1 Actinomycetota bacterium | reverse complement strand
GAAGGGGATCCAGGTGTAGGTGCCGGGAGGGTTGTCGAAGAAGCGGTCGGGGCGGAAGACCTGGGGGTCGGGGTAGATCTCGGGGTCGTGGTGGATCAGGTAGCTGTTCGCCACCAGGGTGCAGCCGGGCGGGTAGGTCCAGTCGCCGACGGTGATCTCCTTGACGACCAGGCGCGGCGCGGCGTTGGGGAGGACGGGGCGGTGGCGGAGGGTCTCCTGGATCGTCGCGGTGACGTAGGCCTCCTCGCCGGCGTCGACCTCGGCGACCAGGCGGTCGAGGACGGCCGGCTCGCGGACCAGGCGCTCGAAGGCCCAGGCCAGCGAGGTGGCGGTCGTCTCGTGGCCGGCGACGAGCAGGGTGAGCAGCTCATCGCGCAGCTCCTGCTCGCTCATCGGCGAGCCGTCCTCGTGGGTCGCTTCGAGCAGCATCGCGAGGACGTCGTCGCGCTCGCCGCCCTCGGCCCGCCGCTCGCGGATCAAGGCGAAGAGGACCTCGTCGATTTCCGCCTGCATCCGCGCGAAGTAGGCGTAGGGGCCGATGCGTTCGGCAATGCGCTCCACCCGGGTTCCGGGCTTCGGCGGCATCATGCTGATCGGGCGGTCGCCGAACTCGAGCATCGCCTGCAGCCGCTCCCGCAACGCGTCGAAGCGGGCGCCGGGGTCGAGGCCAAAGACGGCGCGGAGGATGATCTTCAAGGTCAGGTCCTGCATCTGGGGGTGGAGGGAGAGCGGGGTGTCGCGCGGGATCGCCGCCACCTCTTCGGCCGTCACCTCCTCCATCAGCCCGGTCAGGCGCGCCATCCGCTCGCCGTGGAAGGCCGGCAGCATCAGCTTGCGCTGCTCCATGTGCGCGCCCTCGTCGAGCAGGATCACCGAGTTGCGGCCGACGACCGGTTCCAGCACCCGCGCTCCCTCGCCGGGGTGGAGCACGTCTGGCGGGGCGGTGAACACCTGTTTCACCTCGTCGGGATCGGCCAGCATCACGAACGGAGGCGTGAACGGCAGCTTGATCGTGAACCGCTTGCCGTAGCGCTCGCGGCAGCGGTCCATGAAGGCCAGCGGCCTGGTCCAGAAGCCGACACCCTGCAGCGCCGAGGGCATTGGCGGGCCGGGCGGTAGGGCGGAACGTGGACTCATGCGGGCCTCCTGCCGGGTGGGGTTCCTTCCGAACC
This sequence comes from Actinomycetota bacterium, assembly GCA_030860625.1. Classification (GTDB taxonomy): domain Bacteria; phylum Actinomycetota; class Thermoleophilia; order Solirubrobacterales; family 70-9; genus VAYN01. The sequence goes on along the minus strand of JALZHV010000017.1, from coordinate 10,177 downwards.
TCTCGCACGAGGTGAGGGCGAAGTGTGAGTATCCGCACGCGATGTCATCTCCCTTCTCGCTCGAGACCGAGCGCCTGCGCCTGCGCGCCGCCACGCCCGACGACGTCGAGGACCTCGCCCGCCTTCACGACGATCCGCTCGTCGCCCGCTACATGGGTGCGCGCGACCGGGAGTGGTACGAGTGGCGGATCGGGGCGAGCGAAGAGGAATGGGCGGAGCGCGGGCACGGGTTCGTGGTCATCCTCGACGCTGCCGACGGTCGCTTCCTCGGCCGCACCGGCCTCAAGTACTGGCCCGAGTTCGACGAGACCGAGCTGGGGTGGGTGCTGCGCCCGGAGGCCCGCGGCAAGGGCTTCGCCACCGAGGCGGCCGGCGCGGTGCTGCGGTGGGGGTTGGAGCGCTTCGAGTTCCCCTACGTCACGGCGATGATCCGGCCCGAGAACGCCGCCTCGATCGCGGTCGCCGAGCGCCTCGGCATGGCGCCGATGCGCTCAGACGAGCTGGACGGCGTTGCGGTGACCATTTACGGAATCGGCCGCGCGTCTTAGGCTGACGGCATGGCCTCCTGGCAAGAGTTCGAAGCGGCGGCGCCGGAGATGGCGGCGGAGGTGCGCAAGCGCTTCGACGCGCACACGCACAAGACGATCGCGACGCTCCGCAAGGACGGCTCGCCGCGGATCTCCGGGACCGAGACCAACTTCGCCGAGGGCGAGCTGTGGATCGGGGCGATGTGGGAGTCGCGCAAGGCGCTCGACCTGCGCCGCGACCCGCGCTTCGCCCTCCACAGCGGCTCCGACGACCCGCCCGAGTGGGAGGGCGACGCGAAGATCGAAGGCGTCGCCGAGGAGATCCTCGACGAGGAGACCGTGCGGCGCCTGAACGGCTCCGAGGTGGGCAAGTCCCACCTCTTCCGCCTCGAGATCCGCTCGGCCGCGACCGTCGGCCTCACCGAGGACCGCAAGCGGCTCCGGGTCCGCTCATGGAACCTGGAGCGCGGCGTGCGGACTTTGGAGCGGGACTAGCGGGACCCCTTACGGAGCCCCGCCGGCAGCTTCACTTTCAGCGTCGCCTTGGCTTTGACCACGGCGCCGGCGCCGGCGCGAGCGCGGACGTCGAACCGGGTCCGCAGCTTCTCGAGCTCACGCAGCATCTCCGCGCCGCGGGAGTTGAGCTTCAGCTTCAGCACCTTGGTCTTGCCCGGGGCGACGGTGAACTTCGCCTTCCCGATCAGGACCTTCTTCTTGGCTTTCGGCTTCGGCGCCCGCGCCTTGATCGACCCGGTGCATTTCTCCCCGCCCGCCGGGCAGGAGACCCGGAAGCCCGGCTTCACCAGGAAGGTCTTGCCGGCTTTCTTGACCTTCACCTTCCCGCGTCGTTTGATCGTCGGTTGCGCGGGCGGGGGCGGCGGGGGCGGCGGCTGCACCTCGAAGGCGCCGATGTCGCAGCCGCCGAACTGCGGTCGTAGGAGACCGCGCTGGTCGGTGGCCGGGCAGCGGGTCAGGTCGCCGGTGTCGATCGCGGCGCTGCCGGTAGAAAGCGCCACCGTGTCGGTTTCGCCGCCGTTGTTGGCGAGAGGTCCGAACAGCGGGTCGGCGATCAGGTCGGTCGGCGCTTCGAAGCAGCGTTTCTCGCCCGCCGGCGGCTGCTGCTCGAGGTTGTGGCCTTCGCTGAGGAGGACCGAGGTGCACTGCCGGGGCGAGTCGGCGTTGGTCGCGGTGTTGCCGTAGACGATGGTGTTGACGATGGCGGCGGTCAGGGGTTCGCCTTCGATCCCGGCGCCCAGCCCGTCTTCGCCGCCGTTGTTGTCGGCGACCGAGTTGCCGGTGATCGTCACGTTCTGCATCGCGAGGTGGCCGCCGTCCACTTCCATCCCGCCGCCGTAGGCGCCCCAGGTGGGTTGGGAGGGGTAGAGGCTGGTGTCGACGACGTTGTAGGCGATCGTCGTGTTGACGAGCGAGGTTTCGCCGTCTTCCAGCCAGAGGCCGCCGCCGTCGCCGCTGTTGCGGTTCTCCGCGATCAGCGAGGCCGCGATCGTGGTTTGGGAGTTGAGGGCCGCGATGCCGCCGCCGCGCCCGGAGTTGCGGGAGACGTTGCCGCGCACGGAGACCTGGTTGAGCGTGAGGACGACTTCTCCCGCGCGGATTCCGCCGCCGTTTTCGTCGGAGACGTCTCCGCCCGTGACGGTCGCTTTGGCGAGGGAGAGCGCCGCTCCGGGCTGTATGTCGATGACGCGGTCTTCGAGGCCGGCGGCGTCGATCACGGTGGTCCGCGCCCCCGCGCCGGCGATGGTGACTTCGCCTTTGTTGGTGAGGTCGAGGTCCCCGGTCTGGTTCTCGTCCTCTTCGTCGCCTTTGATCGTCAGCAGGTAGTGCCCCGCCGGCAGCACGATCGTGTCCGGACCTTCGGTGCCGTTGGCGACGTCGATCGCCTGGCGCAGCGAGCAGTCACTCGGGGCGCCTCCCTGGCACTCGCCGAGGGCGGGGGCCGTATCGAAGGTCGTGTTGACCGTGATCGTGGCGGCTGCAGCGAGCGCCGGGATCGCGGCAAGCGCGGCGCAGGCCGCTAGGGCGATGACCGCGAAACGCACAAGGAAGGCGGGGCGGGGATGAGGCATGGAATCTCCTGGTCTCGTCTGGAGTCGGCGGAAGGGCCAGAACGATATGCGACCGCGTCGGCGACAATCGCGGCGTGATCGAAGCCGTCACCTTCGACTTCTGGAGCACGATCGCGCGGCTGCCGCCGGGGGCGATGAGCGAGGCGCGGCGGCGGGCGGTGTCGGCGGCCTGCGAGGCGGGGGAGGCGGCGGTCGAGGCGGCGCTGATCGAGCGGAGCCTGGAGGAAGTGGGGCTGAGCTGGGAGCGGGCCTGGGCCGAGGGCAGGCACCTCGACCCGCGCGAGGGCGCCGAGTCGCTGGTGCGAGCGCTCGGGGTCGAGGGGGCGGCGCGGGAGATGGTGGCCGAGGCGTTCCTCGGGGCCGGGCGCGAAGTGGAGCTGGAGCTGGCGCCGGGGATCGGCGAGTGCCTGGCGGCGCTGCGGGAGCGGGGGCTGCAGCTGGGGATCGTCTGCGACGTCGGCTTCACCGGCGGCGAGCTGCTGCGCGAGCTGCTGGCGGGCGAGGGCCTACTCGGTCACTTCTCCAGCTGGGCCTTCTCCGACGAGGTCGGCCACTACAAGCCCTCGCCGCAGACCTTTGAAGCCGCGCTGGCGGCGCTCGGCGCGGAGCCGGCCGTGGCGATGCACGTCGGCGACCTGCGCCGCACCGACATCGCCGGCGCGGCGGCGCTGGGGATGCGGACGGTCCGCTACCGCGGCCTCAACGACGAGGGCGATCGCGACCCTGGCCCCGAAGCCGAGTTCGTCCTCGACAGCCACGAGGAGCTGCCGGGCCTGATCGAGAAGCTGCTCTGACCGCCGCCGTAAATACAGTGCCCGCCATGCAAACTACTTCCAGTCTTCGCTGGTCGCGGCCGCTCCTCGCCGCTGTGGCTTCAGCCCTCATGCTCCTCGTCCTCGCACCGACCGCTCTCGCCCGTGAGCTCTACGTCGGCAACTACGAAGCGAACACCGTCTCGGTGCTCGACGCCGCGACCGGCCTGCCGATCGGCGCGCCGATCCCGACCGGGAACCCCTCGGGGCCGTACACGCTGGCGATCTCGCCCGACGGCAAGCGCGTCTACACCGCCAACTTCGACGACGACTCGATCTCGGCGATCGACACGCAGACGAAGACGCTGGTCGGAGCGCCGATCAAAGTCGGGAAAGGCCCGATCGGGATCGCGATCTCTCCCGACGGAACGCTGGGCTATGTCGGCAACTCCGACGACAACACCGTCTCGGTGGTGAACCTCGTCGCGGGCACGGTCGTCGGCGACCCGATCCCCGTCCCCGGCATCGGCGGTCGGCCGATGAACCCGATCCTGACGCCGGACGGGAAAAAGCTGTACGTCCCGTATTCCGGCGGCGGCGGCACGGTCGTGGTGATCGACACGGCCACGCGCCAGGTGCTCGGCGCGCCGATCCCGACCGGGAACGACCCTTTCATGGGGGCCGTCACCCCGGACGGTCGCCGGGTCTTCGTCGGCGACGTCGACGGGAAAGGGGTCTACGCGATCGACACCGCGACCGACCAGGTCATCGGCGCCCCGATCCCGGTGGGCGAAAGACCCGCGGGGATCGCGATCAGCCCCGACGGCACTCGGGCCTACGTCGCCACCCTGGGCGACGAAACCGTCGACGTCGTCGACACCCAGGCGCTGGTCCCGCTCGGGTCCATCAAAGGGGCGGGGGAAGCCGAATTCGCCGCCCTCACCCCGGACGGCAGGCGCGGCTTCGTCTCCCACTTCAGCGAAGGCGCGGTGCAGATGTTCGACCCGTTGGGCGCCCAGCTTCTCGGCGCGCCGATCCCGACCGGCGACGGTGCGTCCGGACTCGCGGTGGTGCCCAACCAGCCGCCGGTGGCGGTCCTCTCTGTGCCCAAAAAACGGATTCGCCCCGGGGTCAAAGTCACCTTCAGCGCCGGCGGCTCCGCCGATCCTGACGGGATGATCGCCAGCTACGGGTGGACGTTCGGCAACGACGGGACGGCCACCGTGCCCACCCCGGAAGTCAGCCACGTCTTCGCCAGGCCCGGCGTCTACGACGTCACCGTCACCCTCACCGACAACGAGGGCTGCTCGACCGCGTACGTCTTCACCGGCGAGACCGCCTACTGCAACGGCTCGTCGGTGGCTGCGAAAACGCTGCAGGTGAGCGTCGCCTTCCCGGGCGTCAGGGCCAAGTGCCCGAAAAGCGCCAAGCCCGGCCGCTGCGCCATCCAGCTGCAGGCGGTCGCCTGGAAAGGCAAGGGCAAGAACCGGCGGCTGAAGCCGCTGAGCGCCAGGGCCGGGAAGAAGCTGAAGGCGGGGAAGTCGGCAATCCTCTCGCTGAAGCCGAAGAAGGCGTTCCGGAAGAGGCTGGCGAAGGCGAAGAAGGTCCTCGTCCGCGAAACCCGCACGATCGACGGCGAGAAGCGCACGCTGGTGCGCAAGCTGAAAGTCGTCCGCTAGGCCGGCTTCCGGGCCTTGGCCCCGACGACGGTGGCGGGAAACGAGATCCCGTCGCCGTCGTCGCGGGCGATCTCCCGGCCCCGCTCCAGGGCGGCGTCGCGGATCGCGTTGCGGTCGGTCTCGGGCAGGGGGTTGAGGACCAGGGCCAAGGGGCCGCCGACGCTGAGGATCTTCTCCCACCAGGCCTCCAGCGAGTCGTAGACCTGCCGGGTCTCGATCGCCTCTACCTCCGCGCCCGTGAGGCCGGCCTGGTCGAGGAGGTCACGGAGGCGGGCGGGGTCGCCGAGCGCGAAGGGGCCTGGAGTTCCCGGCTCCGGAGGGGGCGCCGAGAAGTGGTCCATCACCGCCTCGAGGATCGTCGTCAACCAGAGGTTCTGCGCGTCCTCGCCCCAGACGGCGAGCACCAGCCGGCCGCCGGGCCGGAGGACGTGGGCGCTCTCGCGCAGCGCCTGGGCGGGGTCCGGCATCAGCATGTAGCCGAAGCGGCAGAGGACCACGTCGAAAGTTCCGTCGTCGAGGTCGAGGTCCTGGGCGTCGAGGACGCGGGTCTCGATGTTCGCGACCCCCAGCCGCTCGAACCGCTCGCCGGCCACCTTCACCATCTCCTCCGAGAAGTCCGAGCAGAGGACGCTCCCGTCCGGCCCGACCGCGCTCGCCGCCTGCAGCCCGACGCGACCGGCGCCGCCCGCCACCTCGAGGACCCGCTCGCCGGGCTGAAGGTCGGCCGCCTCCAGCATCCACGCCGCCGCGTCGGCTGCAGCGCCGACCTCATCCTTTTCCGCGGCGCGTGCCCAGTGCTCCGCAGCGCCGCCCCACTGATCCTGGCTCGCCTCCTGGCGCTCCTCGCTCATGCCCCGAACCTACCCGGGATTGCTCTCGCGAGGTAGGGGTAGGGAGGAGGCCGATGAGCGACTACTCGATCGTCAGCGCCGACGAGGTCGAAGACCACTACGCCGACAGCGACGTCCCCGGCGAGTTCCGGGCGCTGACCGAGGCGCTCGCGGCCGAGCAGGTCGCGGTGACGCTGATCCGGGTGCCGCCGCACTCGGACTTCGAGCAGGGGACCGGCCACCGCCACGACGAGCAGGAGGAGCTCTACATCGTCACCCGCGGCACCCTGACGATGCGCTTCGGCGACGAGGTGCGCGAGGTCCCTGCCGGCTCGGCCGTGCGGGTCGCCCCGCAGACGGTTCGCTCGCACCGCAACCTCGGCGACGAGCCGGTCGAGATGTGGGCGATCTCGCGCAAGATCGAGGACTCCGACTCGACCAAGGTCGACGACTTCTGGGAGGCCTCGCCCGAGGCCCGGCAGAAGGCTTAGACGCCCGGCACCAGGCGCGCGGCCTTCTTCACCACGCCGACCTTCTTGACCAAGCCGCCGAGCTTCCTGGTCGCGCCGCCGAGGCCGTCGAGGAGGACGCCGGTGGCGCCGCGCGGCTTGGTCTCCGGCAGCGAGAGGCGGCAGATCTTCTTGACGACGCTGCCGAACTGCTGGTGCAGCGGGCCGACGTTGTAGGGGAGGCCGTAGCGTTCGCAGACCTCCTGCACCTCGACCGAGATTTCCGCGTAGCGGTTGGCGGGCAGGTCGGGGAAGAGGTGGTGCTCGATCTGGAAGCTGAGGTTGCCGGACATGATGTGGAAGAGCGGGCCGCCGCTGAGGTTCGCCGAGCCGAGCAGCTGGCGGTAGTACCACTCGCCGCGGGTCTCGTTCGCGGTCTCCTCCTCGGTGAACTCGTGGGTCCCTTCCGGGAAGTGGCCGCAGAAGATGATCGTGAACGACCAGAGGTTGCGGGCCAGGTTGGCGGTCGCGTTGCCGGCCAGCGGGAACATGAAGAGCGGGCCGGAGAGGGCGGGGAAGACGACGTAGTCCTTCAGCGCCTGGCGCCGCACCTTCGCCCAGATCCCTTTCAGCAGGTCGCGCTTCTCACCGAGGCTGGTCTCGCCGCTGGCGATCCGCTCGACTTCGAGGTCGTGCAGGGCGACGCCGTACTGGAAGAAGGTCGCCAGCAGGGCCGCCCAGAGCGGGTTGGCCAGGTAGTAGGGGTTCCACGGCTGGTCCTCTGACATGCGCAGGACGCCGTAGCCGATGTCGCGGTCCTTCCCCACGATGTTGGTGTGGGTGTGGTGCATGTAGTTGTGGGAGTGGCGCCACTGGTCGGCGGGGCAGGCGGTGTCCCACTCGAACTGCTTGCCCGAGAGCTTCGGGTCGTTCATCCACTCGTACTGGCCGTGCATCACGTTGTGGCCGATCTCCATGTTGTCGAGGATCTTGGAGACCGAGAGGGCGGCGGTGCCGGCGATCCAGGCGGGCGGGAAGACGCCGGCCCAGAGCAGCCCGCGGCCGGCGACCTCGAGCCCGCGCTGGGCCCGGATCACGCCGCGGATGTAGTTGGCGTCGCGCTCGCCGCGGTCGGCGAGGACGCGCTGGCGGATCGCGTCGAGCTCCTCGCCGAAGCTCTGCAGCTGCTGCGGGGTGAGCGAGTGGGGGGAGGGGGAAGCGGCGGAAGTGAGCGGCGGGGCCTCGATCGTGGTCGTCATCGGTAAGTCCTTTCGGAAGGCTTGGAAGGGGGTCAGAGCTCGACGGTGAGGTCGCCGAGCGCGGCGGAGACGCAGAGCTGGATCTCTTCGTCGGGGGCGGCGGAGACCTCGCCGGTGATCAGGTTCTTGTGGGTGCCGGCGACCTTGCGGCAGGTGCAGGTGTGGCAGATGCCCATCCGGCAGCCCGATTCGGTGGGGACGCCCGCCTCCTCGGCCTGCTCGAGCAGTGAGGCGCCGCTGTTTTGGACCTCGACGCCGGAGCCGGCGAAGCGGAGGACGCCCTCGCCGGGCTCGCCGGCGGGGAGGAAGGTTGGCGGGACGAAGCTCTCGACGTGGAGCCGGTGCTCGAGGCCGTTGCTCCAGGTGCCGCGGACGGCGTCGAGCAGGGCCGGCGGCCCGCAGGCGAAGGTCTCGGCCTCGGCGAAGCTGGGTTCGGACTGGGGGAGGTGGAGGGGGCTGAAGTGGCCGTCGACCTCGCCGACGCCGGTGGCCCGGGTGTAGGAGCGGATCAGGGTGAAGTTCGGGTGCTCGGCCGCCAGGCGCTCCAGCTCCTCGCGGTAGATCGCGCGGGCGGGGTCGGGTGCGTAGTGGAGCAGGGCGACCGGGCGCTCGTAGCCCTCGGCGAAGAGGGTGCGGAGGATCGCCATCAGCGGCGTGATTCCGCTGCCGCCGCCGATCAGGAGGATCGACTCGGGGCGCGGGCTCGGCAGGCGGAAGTCGCCCTCGGCCTGGGAGAGGCCGAGGATCATCCCGGGCCGGGCGCGCTCGGCGAGGAAGTTGGAGACGAGGCCCTCAGGGTGGCGCTTGACCGTGATCTCCAGCTCCGGCCCCTGCCCCTCGCCGCAGGCCGGGGAGTAGCAGCGCTGGTGGCGGACGCCGTCGATCTCGACCGCGACGTTGACGAACTGGCCGGCGCGGAAGCCCTGCCAGACGCGGTTCGGGCGCAGCTTCAGGGTGACGCTCTCCTCCGTGCCGCGCTCGACCGCGACCACCTCGGCCCGGCACTCGCCGGTGACCAGCAGCGGGTTGATCTCTTCCAGGTAGCCGTCGATCCCGTGCGGCCCGGCGAGGGCGTCGAGGAGGCGGAGCTTGGGACGGCGGGCTAGCAGCGGCATGACTCCGAACAACGTAACATCAAATGCCGTCACGTCAACTGGGGAAACATCACACAGTGGTAGCGTTGCCCCCGTGGCGGAGCCCAAGAGCAACGAGAACAACTTGACGATCGAAGAGCTTGCCGCCGAGACCGGGATGACGGTCCGCAACATCCGCTCCCACCGGGCGCGGGGCCTCCTGCCGGCGCCGGAGGTGCGGGACCGGGTCGGCTACTACGGCCCCGAGCACCTGTCGCGGCTGCGGATGATCCAGGAGCTGCAGGCCGACGGGTTCAACCTCAAGGGGATCGAGCGCCTGCTCAACCAGAGCGTCGGCGCCACCGAGCAGTTCCTCTCCTTCCGCCGCGCCCTCGACGAGTTCGACGAGGAGCAGCCGCGCACGTTCACCCGCGAGGAGCTGACCGAGCGCTTCGGCCCCGACATCGACCGGGCGCTGAAGCGGGCGATCGAGGCGGGGGCGCTGGTCCCGGTCGGCGAGGACTCCTACGAGGCGCCCTTCCCCTCGCTGCTCGACGCCGCCGAGGGAGTCGTCGCCACCGGCGTCCCCCTCGACCACGCCCTCGCGGTGATCGAGAAGGTGCGCAGCCGCTGCCGCTCGGTCTCCCACGAGTTCGTCAAGCTCTTCCTCGAGGACGTCTGGAAGCCCTTCGAAGCCGAGGGCTACCCGGAGGAGCGCTGGCCCCAGGTCCGCAACGCCCTCGACCAGCTCCGCCCCCTCTCGCTGCAGGCCCTCGTCGCCGTCTACCGGATGACGATGTCCGACGAAGTCGAAAAGGCCCTCGGCAAGCAGCTCGAGCGCATGGCCAGCCGCAAGGGCTGAGCGAGGATCGAGCGGCGCCGGCCTACCCCAGCGGCCGGTCGAGGATGAAGACCTCCACCGCCATGTCGGGCTCGACGTGGTTGTCGCTCATCAGGGCGGTGACGCGCCGTCCGGTCACGGCTTCGATCCGCTGCTTCATCTCCCCGGCCATCGTGCTCTGGTAGAGGCGCCTCATCTTCAGGACCGCCTCGCCCTGGCCGCTCCCCGCGAGCTTGCGCTCCGCCGGGGTCAGCACCTCTTCGAGGACGGTGATGAGGACGTTGCCGTTGTGGAACGAGAACGCCTTCTTCGGCCCACGGCCGTGGCTCTCGCTCTGGATGCGGATCACCTCGCGCGTTACCGCGGCGTTCAGCTCCCCGCCGCGCAGCGGCTCTGATTCAGACATAGGCAGGATGTGCAGGTCAGCGCTCATGACGAGCAGTCCCGACGAGCCGAGTCGTGCCTCAGAAGCACAACCGCGCCCATCGTCCATCAGACAACCCCGTCGCCGGCCCCTGCCTCGGGTACGCCAGAGTCTCGGAGGATGCTATCGAGCGGTATCGCTTCCCGGGTTAAGGTTTGGGAACTGCTCATTTCCTGACCGATCCCCGCAGCGGGGGTTGGAAAAACGCTGGACGAGCAGTCAACTTCCAGAAGCAGAGAATTTCCCAGTATTTTGG
>JALZHV010000273.1 GCA_030860625.1 Actinomycetota bacterium | reverse complement strand
GCGCCGCCGCCTTGTCCTCCTCCTTCGCCTTGCACTCGACGAAGTCGACGATGTCGGGGTGGTCGACGTTGAGCACGACCATCTTCGCCGCCCGCCGGGTCTTGCCGCCGGACTTGATCGTCCCCGCCCAGGCGTCGGCGCCGCGCATGAAGCTGACCGGCCCCGAGGCGGTGCCGCCCTTCTTCAGCGGCTCCATCGAGCCCCTGATGTTCGAGAGGTTGATCCCGGAGCCGGAGCCGCCGCGGAAGATCTTGCCCTCCTTGGTGTTCCAGTCGAGGATCGACTCCATGTTGTCCTCGACGCTGAGGATGAAGCAGGCACTGCACTGCGGCGTCTCCTCGAAGCCGACGTTGAACCAGACCGGCGAGTTGAAGGCCGCCTTCTGGTTGAGCAGGATCGCGGTCAGCTCCATCTCGAAGGCGTCGGCGTCCTCCTCGGAGGCGAAGTAGCCGCCCTCGCGCCCCCAGTTGGAGATCGTCCCGGCGACGCGGCCGATCATCTGTTTGACCGAGTTCTCGCGCTCGGGGCTGCCGAGCTGCCCGCGGAAGTACTTCTGGGCGACGATGTTGGTCGCGTTCTGCGACCAGCTCTTCGGAAACTCGACCCCGCGCTGCTCGAAGGCCGGGTCCTCGGGGTTGCCGATCACCGCATCGCGGATCTCCCACTCGATCTGGTCGAACGGGTGCACGCCGGGCGTCGAGAACTTGCGTTCGACAGAGAGGCCCTGCAGACCGTTTTGGGGACTGGCGAGTGCGGTCTTAGACATCGGAACTTCTCCTCTCGGGCGACTTTCAGCGGTAACTACGCAGGATCGCTGGTCGCCCGGACGTGATCGTCATCACGATTCCGCAATCACCGCAAAAGGGCTTCAGAAAGCCTTTCTCATATTTTGACAACTCCGCACTACCGGCAAAAACGATCTCGGGAGAAAGGCTCTGCGGGGGCGGCGGGGCGCTGGGCCAGGCTGGGGTAAATCTGCTCGGTGGCGGGTACGCTCCTTATATGGAGGAAGTGCGTAGGGGCGCGGACAGCGTCGGGGAGCGGGCGAACGCCGCGCGCGAGGCGATGGAAGACCGCGCCCAGGCCGCCAAAGACGCGATGGGCGACCGCGCCAGCGCCGCCCGCGAGGCGGTCGAAGAGCGCGCCACGGCCGCCAAAGAGGCGACCGCGGAGGCGATCGCCGCGGTCAAGCCGAAACTGCGCGGCGTCTCCCACAAGTGGGCCTTCTACGTCTCTCTGGTCCTCGGCGCGGCGCTGGTGATCCTGGCGGACAGCCCGAAGGCGACCGTCGCCGTGGCGATCTACGCGGTCAGCCTCTCCGCCCTGCTCGGCACCAGCGCCCTCTACCACCGCGTCGACTGGACCCGCCCCAACGTGCGGCGCTGGATGCGCCGGCTGGACCACTCGATGATCTTCTTCCTCATCGCCGGCACCTACACGCCGTTCGCCCTGTTGGCGCTGCACGGGACCCTGGCCACGGCGGTCCTCGTCGTCGTCTGGGTCGGCGCGGTCGCCGGGGCGATCGTCGAGATGATCTGGATCGACCACCCGAAATGGGCCTCGGCGCTGCTCTACATGTCGCTCGGCTGGGTCGCCGCCACCACCTTCCCGGCGCTCTGGGGCGCGCTCGGGGCGGGAGGGGCGATGCTGGTCGTGATCGGTGGGGTCCTCTACACCGCCGGCGCCGTCGTCTACGCGATTCAGCGACCCAACCCCAACCCGGCGATCTTCGGCTACCACGAGGTCTTCCACCTGCTGGTGATCGCCGCCGCTATCGCCCACTTCTCCGCGGTCGCCTTCTTCGCCCTGCCGCAGGGCTGAGCAACTACGCGAGGACGGGCTCGCGCAGCTGCTCGACCGCAACGGCCAGCTCGTTGAGGATCTCCTCGAGCTGCTCGTACTGCTCGGGCGAGAGCTGAAGGCGACCGTTCTCGTAGAGCTCCTTCGCCCGTGCCACCGGCAGCTCCGCCTCGACGACGCGGCCGCCGAGGGCGCCGAGGACCTTGCGGGTCTCGGCCTGCGCCCAGACCGCGCCGAACATCCCGGTCGAGGCGCCGATCACCGCCGCCGGCTTGCCCATCAAGGCGCTCTGGCCGGCCGGCCGCGAGGCCCAGTCGAGGGCGTTCTTCAGCACGCCGGGGATCGAGTGGTTGTACTCGGGGGTGGCGACGAGGACGGCGTCGGCCTCGCGCATCGCCTGGCGCAGCTCCGCCACCGCCGCCGGGGTCTCGAACGCCTCGAGGTCGGCGTCGTAGGGCGGGATCTCCCGCAGGTGCTCGAACTCAGACCATTCCGCCCCGGCGGGAAGCCGCTCGGCGGCCTCCCGCAGCAGGGCGTGGTTGAGGGAGTCCCGGCGCAGGCTGCCGCTGATTCCCAGGACCTTCATTACGCCTCCTCGCCGACCAGCTCGAGGTCGACCGAGATCGTCACCGCGTAGTCGAGGACCTCGCCGCCGCTCGGCAGCTCCGCCTGCCAGTCGAGGCCGAAGTCCCGCCGGTCGACCGTGGACTCGATCGAGAGCCCGACCCGCGCCTTGCCGTAGGCGTCCTCGCCGAGCTGCGCGAACCGCCCGCTCGCCTCGACCTCGCGCTTCTCGCCGCGGATCTCGAGCTCGCCGCGGACGCGGAGGTTGCCGCCCTCGTCGACCGCGAACTGGCTGGAGGTGAAGCGCAACCGCGGGAAGCGCTGGACGTCGAAGAACTCAGGGGAGAGGAGGTGGCCCTTCAGCATCTCCTCGTCGATCTGGATGCTGTCGACGTCTACCGTGCCCTCCAGCCGCGCCGCCTCGCCGCCGGCCAGCCGCGCCTCGTAGCGCTCGAAGCCGCTGCGGAAAGTGGTGACGCCGTTGTGCTTGACGGCGAAGTTGACTGAGGAGTGGACGGGGTCCACTACCCAGGTGCCCGCCGGTACCGCCTGCTTGCTGATCGTCTCGGTGCTCATCTCTTTATTCCTTCCAAGTTGTTGTTGCTCAAACAGTTGACTTGGAAACCATCTTACAGATAAAGCTTTACTTGTCAACTATTGCCATGACAACGTTCTTGTGGGAAGATGTCTACGTGAGCCAGGAAGCGGTGATCGAGAAGAGCACTCCCCACGGCGAGGCCTGGGGCGCGCTCACCCGCACCCACGCCGCCGTCACCAGCCGCCTCCAGGAGGCGCTGGCGCAGGCCGAGTTCCCGCCGCTGCCCTGGTACGAGGTGCTGGCGACGGTCGCCGACCACCCCGAAGGGCGGATGCG
>JALZHV010000272.1 GCA_030860625.1 Actinomycetota bacterium | reverse complement strand
GGATCGCCCGCCAGCTGGCTCCCACCGACGGCCGCCGCCAGGCGCCCGGCGGGCAGGTCGATCATGCGGAGCCCCTGCCGCGCGCTCCGGCGCCTGCGCCAACGCTGGCGCGCAACGCGTCGCGCGCAACCGTGACGTCGTCGAACGGCTCCTTGCGACCCCGCTCGAACTCCTGCCCCTGCTCGTGCCCCTTGCCGGCGATCACGACCGTGTCGCCGGGCCGCGCCCGGCCCAGCGCCAGCGCGATCGCCTCGCGGCGGTCGACGACGACCTCGAGCTCCCCGGCGCCGGACGCCCCGCCCGCGACTTCGGCGACGATCGCCTCCGGGTCCTCCGAGCGCGGGTTGTCGGAGGTGACGACGGCGAGGTCGGAGAGCTCCGCTCCAGCCTGGCCCATCTTCGGCCGCTTGTCGCGGTCGCGGTCGCCGCCGGCGCCGAAGACCGAGATCAGCCTCCCCTCGGTAAGGCGGCGCGCCGCCCGCAGCACGTTCTCCAGCGAGTCGGGGGTATGCGCGTAGTCGACGAGGACCGCGAACCCCTGCCCCTCGTCGATCGGCTCGAACCGTCCCGGCACCCGCGCCGCCCGCGCCAGCCCGGCGGCGGCGAACTCGGCGCCGACCCCCATCGCCTCCGCCGCCACGAAGGCGCCGAGGGCATTGGCGACGTTGAAGTGGCCCGGCAGCGCCGTCCGCAGCCGCATCTCGCCGACGCTGAAGGTCGAGCCGGTGGCGTCGAACTCGACGTCGCGAGCGCTGTAGTCGGCCTCGGCCCCCTCGGCGGAGAAGGTGACGCACTCGAATTCCCCGGCGAGGCGGCGGCCGTAGGGGTCGTCGACGTTGACGATCGCGGTCCCGGGGCCGGTCTCGAACAGCTTGCGCTTGGCGAGGAAGTAGTCCTCCATGTCGGCGTGGAAGTCGAGGTGGTCCTGGGTGAGATTGGTGAAGAGGGCGACCTCGAAGTCGATCGCGTCGGCGCGGTGCAGGGCCATCGCGTGCGAGGAGACCTCCATCGCGCAAGCTTCGTCGCCGCCCTCGAGCATCTGCCGGAAGGTCGCCTGCAGCTCGATCGCCTCCGGCGTCGTCCGCTCCACTTCCTTCTCCACCCCGCCGACCACCTGCTTCACGGTCCCCAAGAGGCCGCAGCGGAAATCGGCCGCCTGCAGGATCTCGCGGATCAAGAAGGCAGTCGTGGTCTTGCCGTTGGTGCCGGTGACGCCGGCGACCCGCAGCTCCCGCGTCGGATCGCCGTAGAACCTCGCCGCCAGCGGCGCCATCGCCGCCCGCGAATCCGCGACCACGACCTGCGGCACCGCCAGGTCCGCCAGCTCCCGCTCAACGACGAGCGCCACGGCCCCCTCCCCGACCACCCTGGGAGCGAACTCGTGCCCGTCGACCTTCTGCCCGACCACGCAGAAGAACAGCGTTCCCGGACTGGCCTTGCGGCTGTCATAGGCCAACTCGGCAATCTCAACATCGGGGTCGCCGACGACCCGCGCCCCCGGCAGCTCAGCGACCAGCTCCTCCAGCCTCATCCGCGCGATTCTAGGTCCGGGGTCGGGTGCCCCCGACGCTCATTCCTGCGGAACCCCAAGGTAAGGCAGCGCGAATTCCGCGATCTGGCCGAACGCCGGCGCCGCGACGGACCCACCGTAGATTTCCCCCTGCGGCCGATCGACGATCACCGCCGCCAGCAGCTGCGGGTTCTCGGCCGGCGCGAAACCAATGAAAGAGGCGACGTAGTTGGTGTCCGAGTATTCGCCGTCTTCGGCAATCTCGGCGGTGCCGGTCTTGCCGGCCAGGGTGTAGCCGGGGACGCTTATCTCCGAAGCGGTCCCGCCGGGAGCCAGCACCCCCTCGAGCATTTCCCGCACCTCCGCCGCCACCTGCGGCGAGATCACCCGCTTGCCCTTCGGCGCCGGGACCTCTTCCTCGCCGATCCGCTTGATCAGCCGCGGCCGCTCCAGGACACCGCCGTTGGCGATCGCGGAGTAGCCGGCGACCATCTGCATCGGCGTCACCGAGAGCCCCTGGCCTATCGGCAGGTTGCCCATCGTCGAGCCGGAGTATTCGTCGAGGTCGAGCAGGAGCCCCTGCTCCTCGCCCGGGAGCCGCACCCCGGTCGGCTTGCCGAAGCCGAAGCGGCGGATCCACTTGTCGAATTTCTCGGCCCCGACCTCGAGCCCGATCGTCACCGATCCCACATTCGAGGAGTGGGCGAGGATCTGCCCGACGGTCATGTTTTCGGTGCCGCGCGGATGGGACTCTTCGATCGTCCGGTCGGCCACCTGGATCGTCGGCGGCAGGGTGAATTCGCTCGTCGGCGTCACCATCTTTTCCTCCAGCGCGGCGGCGACCGTGAACGCCTTGAAGGTCGAGCCCGGCTCGTAGGTGAACCCGGTCGCCCGGTTCAGCAGGTCCTCTTCACTGGCCTCGGAGAGGTCGGCCGGGTTGACCGGCGGCCAGTTCGCCATCGCCAGGATCTCCGAGCTGCGCGGGTCGACGACGATCGCCGTCGCCCCCTTCGGCGAGTACGTTTCGCCGACGCCGTTCAGCGCCCGTTCGGTTTCCCGCTGGATCATCGGGTCGAGGGTGAGCTGGATGTCTTCGCCGTCCTCGGCTTCCTCGACCGTTTCCAGCCGGATCGGCTCCCCGAGCGCGTCGTTGACGATCCAGCGCTCGCCGTCATCGCCGCGAAGCACCTCTTCCTCGCCCGCCTCGAGCCCGATCAGGCCCTGGTTTTCGGAGCCGACGGCGCCGATCACCTGCCCCGCCATCTCCCCCTGCGGGTAAGTGCGGCGGCTGGCGGGTTCCTGGCCGATCCCTTCGATCTCCAGCTTCTCGACCTTCTTGGCGGTGGCGAGGTTGACTTTCTGGGCGACGTAGGAGAAGCCGCCTTCGGCGGTGAGCGCCTCCAGCACCTCGCCCTTCGGCTGGTCGAGGATCGGCGCCAGCCGCGCCGCTGCCGCCGGCGGGTTTTTCACCTGGTAGGGGGTGGCGTAGATCGTCGCCGCGTCTTCGGAGGCGGCGAGCTTGTTGCCGCGGCGGTCGAGCAGGTCGCCGCGCAGGCCGGGCACGGTGACGATCTCGGTCTGCTGGGAGACCGCCTGGGAGGCGAGGTCGGCCCCCTGCACCCCCTGCAGCCAGAAGGCGCGGAGGACGATGAGAAGGAAGCAGAGGAGGAAGCCGGCGAAGAGGAGCCCGATCCGACGCTCGATCAAGCGCATCCGGCGGCTCCTAGCCCCCGGCGGCCGC
>JALZHV010000271.1 GCA_030860625.1 Actinomycetota bacterium | reverse complement strand
GGGCGAGGCCGCGGGCACTCCGCAGCGGCTCCCGGATCCGCACCGGCGCGACCTGCTGGCAGCCGCGGTGCTTGAGCAGGGCGGAGGCGTTGGTGATCACCGCGGCGACCAGCGCCAGGGCGATGCCCGCGTCAACCGAGCTCATGCGCCCCGCCGCTTTCGACCGTTGACCACGAGGCGGTTATCGGCTCGCCTTCGCCCTCGCGCGACGATTGCGCGAGCGACTGGACGTATTGCGAGGACGGCCGCCGCGATCCGCGGCCGGCTTCTGGCCCGCCGCCCCGCCGTACTCGCGGGCGAGGCCGAGGTCGCCGGCCATGCGGCGGACTTCATCGGCCTGGTCGGCGAGGACGAAGCTGATCCCGGTCCCGCGGCGCCCGGCCCGGCCGGTGCGCCCGATGCGGTGGGTGTAGGAGTCGCGGTCCTCGGGCGCGTCGAAGTTGATCACGTGGGTGACCCCGGCGACGTCGATGCCGCGGGCGGCGACGTCGGTCGCGATCAGCGCGTCGACCTCACCGGCCTCGAAGCGGGCGAGCGCCCGTTCGCGCTGGCCCTGGCTCTTGTCGCCGTGCATCGCCACCGTTTCCAGGTCGTGCTTGCGCAGCCGTTTGGCGAGCCGGTCGGCGCCGCGCTTGGTGCGGACGAAGACCAGGGTGCTGCCGCCCTCGGCCTCGCCGAGCTGCTGGACCAGGTGGTCGAGCTTGGCGGCCTGGGAGTCGACGTGGAGGAAGCGGTGTTCGATGTCGGCCTTGGCCGTGCTGTCGGCCGCCTGGGTGTGGCGGCGGGCGTCGCGGGTGAACTCCTTGGCGATCTTGCCGGTCGCGCCCTCGAGCGTCGCCGAGAAGAACAGCGTCTGGCGGCGCGCCGGGGTCTGGTCGACGATCCGGCTGACGGCGGGCTTGAAGCCCATGTCGAGCATCCGGTCGGCCTCGTCGAGGACGAGGACCTGCACCTGGGCGAGGGAGACGACGCCGCGGGCGATCAGGTCCTCGAGCCGGCCGGGGCAGGCGACGACGATGTCCGCGCGGCGGGCGGCCTTGCTCTGCGGGCCGAAGCCGACCCCGCCGTAGACGGCGGCGAGCTTCAACCCGCGCGAGTCGGCGACCGAGCGCAGCTCGTCGACGATCTGGCTCGCCAGCTCCCGGGTGGGGGCGAGGACGAGACCGGCGACGCCGCCGCCCGGCTCGATCCGCTCGACCAGCGGGATGCCGAAGGCGAGCGTCTTGCCCGACCCGGTCGGGGACTGGACGAGGAGGTCATGACCGGCCAGCGCGTCGCGGACGACGAGCTGCTGGACGGGGAAAGGCTTGGTGATGTCGCGACGCGCGAGTGCGCGCACGATCGGCTTTGAGATGCCGAGATCGGCAAACGAAGTGATGTGTGTGCTCCTTTTTGAGCTTTCTTAGGGGAGATCCAGCGCCCCTAAGCGCCCAACGGCACACGGAGGAAACGGAACCTCTCGGCTGGCGAGCGCCAAACCGACCGTTTCACCGTAGCAGCCGCCGCCTGCCCCGGCCCCGACCCGGGCGACACTGGTCCTCAGCCGCCGTTTTCCTCCCGGGGGGGGAGGCCGAGGACGGCGAGGGCGAGTTCGCCGGTCGAGGTGGTCCGGAAGGGAAGCCCCTCGGCCTCCTGGTCCCCGGCGGGCTCGACGAGCTCGAGCTGGGCCAGCAGCCGCACGTGGTAGGCGAGGCTGCTCAGCGCCACCTCGCCCCCGTCCAGGAGCCCCAGCGCCTCGCGGGGGGTGAGCGCCTGCCGGTCGGCCAGCAGCCGCAGGAAGCCGACCCGGAGGGGGTGGTCGAGGGCTCTCACGAGCCGCTGGTCCGGGGCGGGGCCGTCATCTCGGCTGGGGGGCTGCGACATGCGGGTGAGGTCGGTTATTCGGGGGCGGTACGGCAATTCGGGTGGAGCTCGTGCAAGCGCCGTACCCGATCTGCCCGGGTTTGCCCCCAGGACGCCTCGGGCAGGAAACATTCATGTCTCTGGAGCGGTACCGCGCGACTCATCGAGGGTTCTCCTTTTGTCGATAGGAGAGACGGTGCATCAGGGGGCCACTCACGACGACTTCGAGACCCGCTACTGGCTACGTACGGCCGCGGCCGGCAGTTGGGTCACCATCCTCATGTCCGTGGCGGGCGTGGTCTACCTGGCCGCCTTCACCGACTCGGACAACCAGGCGGGCCTCGGGGTGGTGCTGGCGATCACCGCCGCTTCCGGGCTGGTAACGCTCTTCGCCATCCCCTGGCGGAAGATCGTCGCCTCGCCGTGGCGGGAGCGCGCCTTCCTCTGCTGGGCCGCCCTCACGGTCCTGATGATCTGGCTGCTCACGCTCGTCGACGGCGGCGCCGAGAGCCCGCTGAAGATGGCCCTCTTCCTGCCGGTCATCTTCGCCTCGATCTCCTTCCCGGTCCGCTACGTGGTCATGCTCTGGGCGCTTGCCGAGCTCGCCTTCTTCAGTCTCGCCGTCGACGGTCACCTCCCCGGCGGCGAGGTGCTCGTCTTCAGCGCCGTCCTCGCCGGCACGGCGACGATGGCCCTCTGGCAGGCGATGAACCACGACGGCTGGCGTCAGGAGCTCGCCCGCAGCTCCAGCACCGACCCGCTGACCCAGCTGCTCAACCGGCGCGGCTTCGAGATGGCCTCCGAACGGGCCTTCGCGGCCCTCTCCCGGCGCGGCAGGCCCGTCACCCTCGTCGTCATCGACCTCGACTACCTGAAGACCTACAACGACCAGCACGGCCACCAGGCGGGGGACGAGCTGCTGCACTGGGTCGGCACCCAGCTCTCCGCGGCGGTCAGGACCGGCGACGCGGTCGCCCGGCTGGGTGGCGACGAGTTCGGCGTGCTGCTGCCCGAGACCTCGCTCGAGGAGGCGGCGCCGGTGATCGCGCGGGTCTCCGCCGCCCTCGACGAGCGCGCCCCCCACTGCCTCGGCGCCGCGGCCGCACCCGACCAGGGCTCCGACTTCGACGCCCTCTACCGCAGCGCCGACGACAAGCTCTACCGGCAGAAGCTGCAGCGCCCGCCGCAGCGAGAAGATCGCCCGCGCGAGGTTGTGTCCGACGGCTCGTCGTCGTAGCCTTCCAGGGGTGACCGAGCAATCGGCACGACCTGATAAGTCGACCAGTCACCAGGAGGAGCTCACGGCAGCGCGGCTGTCGCGGCTCTACCTCGACGCGCTGCGCGCGAACGACGTCGCGGGCGCCTACCGCGTGGCCGCGCGGGCGGTCGACGCAGGGCTGAAAGGGCCGGCGCTGTTCGAGGGGGTGATCTCCCCAGCGA
>JALZHV010000016.1 GCA_030860625.1 Actinomycetota bacterium | reverse complement strand
TACATCTCGAGCTTGGTCTTCTTCTCGAGCGTCGCGATCGGCGCGTCGGGGTTGAGGATCTCGACGCCGGACGGCAGGTCGATGTCCTTGGCCGTGACCTCGCCGGGGCCGTTGGCGACCAGCGGCGCTTCGACCTCGTCCGCGTCGGTGTGCATGCGGACGACCAGGTCCTTGAGGTTGAGGATGATGTCGGTGACGTCCTCTTTGACGCCCTCGACGGTGGAGAACTCGTGGGCGACGCCCTCGATGCGGACGCTGGTGATGGCGGCGCCGCCGAGCGAGGAGAGCAGGACGCGGCGGAGACTGTTGCCGAACGTGTAACCGAAGCCCTTGTCCAACGGCTCGATCGTGAACGTGCCGCGGCGGTCATCGATTTTCTCGGAGGTGATGCGGGGAACCTGGAAATCGGTGGTCATGAGTTCCTTGCGTATGCGTGTTTCAGAATTGGGGGCCCGGACTACTTGGAGTACAGCTCGACGATCAGCTGCTCCTGAACCGGCGCCGAGATCTCGGAGCGCTCGGGGTAGCGCAGGACCTTGGCGGTAAGGGCATCGTGATCAGCCTGCAGCCAAGCCGGAACCGTGGAGACGAGTTCGGTGGCCCGCTGGATCGTGTCGGTGGCGGCCGATCCGGGCTTGATCGAGATGATGTCTTCGGGACGTACCTGGTACGAAGGGATGTTGACCCGGCGGCCGTTGATCTGCCAATGGCCGTGGGTGATCAGCTGCCGCGCCTGGCGCCGCGAGGCGGCGAAGCCGAGGCGGACGAGCACGTTGTCGAAACGGGACTCGAGCAGCCGCAGCAGGTTCTCGCCGGTCACGCCCTCCTGACGGGAGGCTTTCTCGTAGTAGGCGCGGAACTGTTTCTCGAGCACCTGATAGTAGCGGCGCGTCTTCTGCTTCTCGCGCAGCTGGATCCGGTACTCGGACTGACGCAGGCGCCCGCGGCCGTGCTCGCCGGGCGGGTAGGAGCGGCGCTCGACGCCGCACTTGTCGCTGAAGCAGCGCTCGCCCTTGAGGAAGAGTTTCTGGCCCTCGCGACGGCACTGCTTGCACTGCGGAGCGGTATCGCGAGCCATTAGACCCTCCTCCGCTTCTTCGGCCGGCAGCCGTTGTGCGCCTGCGGGGAGACGTCCTTGACCGTGGTCACGTCGAGCCCGGCGGCCTGCAGCGACCGGATCGCGGTCTCGCGGCCCGAGCCGGCGCCCTTGGCGAAGACTTCGACCCGCTCCAGCCCGTGTTCCATGCCCTTTTTGGCGGCCGCGTCAGCGGTCACCTGGGCGGCGAACGGAGTCGACTTGCGCGAGCCTTTGAACCCGGCCGAACCGGCCGACTCCCAGGCGATCACGTTGCCGTCGGTGTCGGTGAGGGTGACGATCGTGTTGTTGAAGGAAGTCTTGATGTGCGCCTGCCCGTAGGTGACGTTCTTTTTGACGCGGCGGCGCGTGCGCCCTTTTCCGGGTTTTTTGTCAGCCATTGCTCTCCCTGCCTATGCCTTGCGCTTGCCGGCGACGCTGAGGCGGCGCGGTCCCTTGCGGCCGCGCGCGTTGGTCTTGGTGCGCTGGCCCCGGACCGGCAGCCCGCGGCGGTGGCGGAGGCCCTTGTAGGAGCCGATCTCCATCAGCCGTTTGACGTTCTGCGAGCGTTCGCGCCGGAGGTCTCCCTCGACCTCGCGGTTCTCGACCGCCTCGCGCAGTTTCATGACCTCGTCCTCGGTCAGGTCCTTGACCTGCGTGCTCGGATCGACCCCGCTCTCGGCGAGGATCTGTTTCGCCGTCGAATGACCGATCCCGAAGATGTAGGTGAGCCCGATCTCGACGCGTTTGTTGACCGGGATGTTGACGCCCGCGATGCGTGCCACGTTAACCCTGCCTCTGCTTGTGGCGCGGGTTCTGGCAGATCACCAGGACCGCTCCATTTCGGCGGATTACCTTGCACTTCTCGCACATCGGCTTGACGGAAGCTCGAACCTTCATTGCTCCGGATCTCGTATCGACAACAGGATTCCTACACGCCCCATGAATCGGACGGCAGGACTAACCACCAGCCCATAAGGCCGACGAGGAAAGATAGCAGGGGCGAGGCTTCGGAGCCTGCCGGTCAGGCACGCTCGACGAGAGCGAGGAGGAAGCCATCGTAGCCCTTGCCACCGACGGTCTGGATCGTGGTGGCGCTGACCCGCGGCTCGCTCGCGAGCATCTCGTGCAGGCGGCGCTGGGCCCTCACCGCCTCGTCGGGATCGGTCGGATCGCCAAGGCCGCCGCCGCGGACGACGTTGTCGGCGACGATCAGCCCTCCGGGGCGCGTGTGGTCGAGCGCCCAGGCGAAGTAGTTGGGCGTGTTGACCTTGTCGGCGTCGATGAAGACGAGGTCGAAGGGGTCCGCGCCCTCCGCCGCCAAGCCGGGCAGCACCTCCAGGGCCGGTCCGACCCGGACCTCGACCCGGTCGCCCACCCCCGCCCGCTCGATGCTCCGCCGGGCCACCTCCGCGTACTCCTCCTTCGCCTCGAGCGTGATCAGCCTCCCGCCCGCCATCGCCCGCGCCATCAGGATCGCGCTGTAGCCGCCGAGCGTCCCGAACTCGAGAATCCGCTTCGCCCCCACCAACCGCACCAGCAGCTCCAGCAGCCTCCCCTGCGGCGGCGAGACCTGGATCGCGGGCAGCCCGGCCGCCTCCGCGGCCTCCACCGCCCCCCGCAGCCCCTCGTCCTCCTCCACGATCGTCTTGCAGACGAACCGATCAACCGCCGAAAAGGTCTCCTGATCCATCCCGAAGATCTTGACATGAGCGCCCCTCCGCAAACGCTGCTCCAACATCCTCTGCATCTGCCCGGCTTCGATATGCCGCTGCCTTCGAGCCACGAATAGTCCTTCGCGGAAGACCCCACCGCGATGTCGCAGGCGCAGGATCTCGGTCTCAATATCCACGTCACGACGATTGCAGCTAAGACACTCCGCGTCACGCCAATCTCGCGCACCGCTATCCCGCCGTGCAGCGCTATTGCCAGAGCGACAGGGGCGGTGGGTCCCATCTCCGGACACTCAACAGCGAGCCATAGCGAGCTGTGTCCGGAGACGGGACCCACCGCCCCTCCCCACCTCAGTGCAACAACCGCCGGCTAATCAGCTTCGTGCCAGGGCGTGAGAATCCGCGGCCCGTTCGGGGTCACCGCGACGGTGAACTCGAAGTGGGCGGCGAGGGAGTCGTCTTCGGAGTAGACGGCCCAGCCGTCGTCCCCCATCCGCACCAGCGGGCCGCCCGCGTTGACCATCGGCTCGATCGCCAGGACCATCCCCTCTTCGAGCAGCGGGCCCTTGCCCGGGTCGCCGAAGTTCGGCACCTGCGGTTCCTCGTGCATCTCGCGGCCGATCCCATGGCCGACGAGGGTGCGGATGATCGAGAGCCCTTCGGCCTCGACGTAGCGCTGGATCGCGTTGGAGACATCGCCCAGGTGGTTGCCCGGCCGCATCTGCTCGACACCGGCGAAGAGAGAGGCTTTGGTGACGTCGAGGAGCTTCTCCGCCTCCGGGCTGACAGGTCCGACCGGCACCGTCATCGCCGCGTCGGAGACCCAGCCGTCCTTGATCACGCCGACGTCGATCGAGAGGATGTCGCCGCGCTTCAGCTGGTAGCGGTCGGGGATCCCGTGCACCACCATCGAGTTGGGCGAGGCGCAGATCGACCCGGGGAAGCCGCGGTAGCCCTTGAAGGCGGGAGTGGCGCCCTGCGAGCGGATGAACTTCTCCGCCGCGGCGTCCAGTTCCTCGGTCGTCACCCCGGCCCGCGCCTTCGAGGCGAGCATCTTCAGGCAGCGGACGAGGATCTCGCCGGAGGCGGCCATCTTGTCGACCTGCTCCGGGGTCTTCTTGACGATCATTCGGTACACGCTAGATGGTCGCTGCGCGGAGCTAGACGCCCTCGTCCTGCTCCATCCGCATCGTCGCCAGCGTGCGCCGGATCGCCTCGCCGACCTCTTCCGGCGCCGCCTCTCCGTCGATCCGCCGCAGGACGCCGCGGTTGTCGTAGTAGGAGACCAGCGGCTCGGTCTTCTCGTGGTAGGTCTCGAGCCGCTTGCGGATCACCTCGGATTTGTCGTCATCGCGGACGATCAGCTCCGAGCCGTCGATGTCGCAGACGCCTTCCTCTTTCGGCGGGTTGAACTCGACGTGGAAGACGTGCCCGTTGGCGGCGCAGGTGCGGCGGCCGCCGAGGCGGCGGACGACCTCGTCGTCGGAGACGTCGATCAGCAGCACGGCGGTGACCGCCCGCCCCAGGTCGGCCAGTTTCGCGTCGAGCGCCTCGGCCTGGGGCGTGGTGCGCGGGAAGCCGTCGAGGATGAAGCCGTCGAGCGCCTCGCCGGAATCGATCCGATCGGCGATCACGCCGACGATCACCTCATCGGGGACGAGGTCGCCGCGGTCCATGTACTCCTTGGCTTCGCGGCCGAGCTCGGTCTCATCCCGCACGGCGGCGCGGAGGATATCCCCGGTCGCGTAGTAGGGCAGCCGCAGGTCTTCCTGCAACCGCTCGCCTTGGGTGCCCTTCCCCGACCCGGGAGGGCCGAGGAGCACTAGGTTCAGCTCCGGCATCCGCAGGAGCCTATTTCAGGAAGCCCTCGTAGTTGCGCATCATCAGCTGCGCCTCCAGCTGCTTGACCGTGTCCAGCGCGACGCCGACGACGATCAGGATCGAGGTGCCGCCGAAGTAGAAGTTCGCCGCCGTCTGGCTGATCAGGATCGTCGGCAGCGCCGCCACCGCCCCCAGGTAGAGGGCGCCGGGGAAGGTGAGGCGGGAGAGGATGCGGTCCAGGTACTCGGCCGTGGGCCGCCCCGGGCGCACGCCGGGGATGAAACCGCCGTATTTCTTCAGGTTGTCGGCCTGGTCCACCGGGTTGAACGTGACCGCCGTGTAGAAGTAGGTGAAGATGATGATGAAGAAGACCTCGCCGACCACGTAGGCCCAGCCGTCGGGTTCGAAGAAGGCGGCGAAGTCGAGCGCGGGGCCGGTGTTGATCAGCTGCCCGATCGTCGGCGGGAAGGCCATGATCGAGGCGGCGAAGATGACCGGGATGACGCCGGCCATGTTGACCCGCAGCGGCAGGTAAGTCGACCCGCCCGAGGTCATTTTCCGCCCGACGACCCGTTTCGCGTACTGGACCGGGATCCGGCGCTGCCCCTCCTGGACGAAGACGATCGCCACCACCACCGCCAGGGCGATGAAGGGCATCATCACGATGAAGATCTGGTCCGGACTGCTCCACCATTTGGTGATCCCGCTGGGGAGTTCGGAGACGATCGAGGCGAAGATCATCAGCGAGATGCCGTTGCCGATGCCGCGCTGGGTGATCAACTCGCCCAGCCACATCAGCAAGGTGCAGCCCGCAGTCAGGCACATCACGATCAGGAAGAGCTTGGGGAAGCTGAGGTTCCCGACCACGTCGGCCCCGGCCTGGTTGCCGAACGACTGGAAGAGGAAGACGTAGCCGAGCGACTGGCCGAAGGCGAGCGCGACGGTCAGGTAGCGCGTGTACTGGGTGATCTTCTGCTGCCCGACCTCGCCCTCTTTCTGCAGGCGCTCCAGCGAGGGGACGACCACGGTCAGGAGCTGCAGGATGATCGAGGCCGTGATGTAGGGCATGATCCCCAGCGCGAAGATGCTGAGGCGCGAGAGCCCGCCGCCGGAGAAGAGGTTGAGGAAGCCGAGCACCCCGGAGCCGCCGAAGTTGTCCTGGATCTCCTTGACGGCGTCGACGTTGATGCCCGGGGCCGGGATGTAGGCGCCGAGCCGGTACAGCAGCAGCATCGCCGCCGTGAACGCAAGTTTCTTGCGAATGTCGGCAACGCTGAAAGCGTTGAGAATGGTTCTGAGCATTACGGCTCCAGAGTGTGACAGGAACCGCCGGCAGCCTCGATCTTCTCTTTGGCTGCCGCGCTGAAGGCGTGCGCGTGGACCTCTAGTTTCTTCTTGATCTCACCGCGGGCGAGGATCTTCACGGGGTCGGAGCGCTTGGCCAGCCCCTTCTCCTTGAGGCTCGCCGGCGTCACTTCGGCGCCGCCGTCGAAACGCTCCTCGAGGTCGGAGAGGTTGACCGGCTGGGTCTTGGTGCGGAAGTTCTCGAACGGCATCGACTGCTTTTTGTGCGGGCCGCGGAGCTTTCGCATCCGCATGTGGATCGGGTTCTGCCCGCCCTCGTAGCCGGCCTTGCGCTTACGGCCCGAGCGGGAGCCGGCGCCCTTGTGACCGCGGCCGGAGGTCTTGCCGAGGCCGCTGCCCTCGCCGCGGCCGATCCGCTTGCGCGGCTTTTTCGAGCCGGGCTTCGGCTTCAGGTTGTGCAGGCCGATCTCGTCGGCGCGCGAAGTCTCTTTGTCTTTCTTGTCGGCTTTCTCAGCCACCGTCGACCTCCACCAGATGCGAGACGACGCGCAGCTGGCCCTGCAGCTGCTCGGAGTCCTTCAACTCGGCGGTCTTGCCGATCCGCCCCAGCTTCAGCGCCTTCAGGGTCGCTTTCTGGTTCGGGTTGGTCTTCGCCGTAGAGCGAATCTGCCGGATCTTCACCGTGCTCACGAGCCGCTCTCCTGCTTCTCGGCCTCAGCGCCCTCGGCAGCTTTCGCTTCAGCTTTCTCCTCGGACGGTTGCTCAACGTCTGCCGGAGCCGACTCTGCCGCGGGTGGCGTCGTAGGGGGTACCGTCTCCTGCTCTGCAGGAGACGGTGGGTCCCCTGCGGCGACAGGACCCGCGGCCCCGTTGCCACCGTCCATGCCGAGGACCTGGGTGACGGTCAGCCCGCGCAGCTCCGCGACCTCCTCGGGTCGGCGCAGACGGACGAGCCCGTCCATCGTCGCCTTGACGAGGTTGATCGGGTTCTGGGTGCCGATGCTCTTGGTCAGCACGTCGCGCACGCCGGCGAGCTCGAGCACCGCGCGCACGCCGCCGCCTGCGATGACGCCGGTACCGGGGCTGGCCGGGCGCAGGACCACGTGCCCGGCGCCGAAGCGGCCGATGATGCGGTGGGTGATGGTGTTCCCGTATTTGGGCACCCGGATCAAGTTCTTGCGGGCGTCCTCGACGCCCTTCTGGATCGCCAGCGGGACCTCGCGGGCCTTGCCGTAGCCGATCCCGACCACGCCCTCCTCGTCGCCGACGGCGACCAGCGCGGTGAAGGAGAAGCGACGGCCGCCCTTGACCACCTTGGCGACGCGGTTGATCTCGATCACCCGCTCCTGCAGGTCGAGCCCGCGGGGGCTGACCGTTTCTACGTTCCTCGAATCCATGCCTTTCATGAGCAGCGGCCCACCGTAGCGGAACTAGAAGGCCAACCCCCCTTCGCGTGCGCCGTCGGCCAGGGCCTTGACGCGTCCGTGGTACTGGTAACCGCCGCGATCGAAGACGCAGGCCTCGACGCCGGCGCTCTTCGCCCGTTCGGCCAGCAGTTCGCCGGCTTTCTTCGCCTGCTCGGTCGCGGTGAGGTCGCGCAGCTCCGGCTCGATCCAGTTGACCGCGGCCACGGTGTGGCCCTGCGTGTCGTCGATGAGCTGGGCGAAGACGCCCTTGTTGGAGCGGTAGACCGAGAGTCGCGGCCGCTCGGCCGTGCCCTTGATCCGGGCGCGGACGCGACGGCGCCGTTTGAGCCGGCGCTCGCGCTTCGTGAGGACGCTCATGCGCGCTTAC
The DNA here is from genome assembly GCA_030860625.1 of Actinomycetota bacterium. Classification (GTDB taxonomy): domain Bacteria; phylum Actinomycetota; class Thermoleophilia; order Solirubrobacterales; family 70-9; genus VAYN01. Next base: position 3,926 of record JALZHV010000016.1, on the reverse strand, counting down.
CCACCTTTCGCAGGACCTGCTCGTCCTTGTAGCGGATGCCCTTGCCCTTGTAGGGCTCCGGCGGGCGGCGCTTGCGGATGTCTGCGGCGACCTGCCCGACGAGCTGCTTGTCGATGCCTTTGACGATCACTTCGGTCGGCTGCGGCACTTCGAAGTCGATCCCCTCCGGGGCGTCGATCGCGACCGGGTGCGAGTAGCCGAGCGCGAGCTCGAGTTTTTTGCCTTTCAGGGCGGCGCGGTAGCCGACGCCCTGGATCTCGAGCCGCTTCTCGAAGCCGTTGGTGACGCCCTCGACCATGTTCGCGATCAGGCTGCGGGTGAGGCCGTGCAGGGCCCGGTGCTCGCCGCGGTCGGTCGGTCGGGCGACGGTGAGGGCGCCGTCCTCCTGCTCGATCTTCATGTCGGGCGAGAGGCTCTGGCGCAGCTCCCCTTTCGGCCCCTTCACGGCGATGTTGCCGGGGGCGACCTCCACCGTGACGGCGTCGGGGACGGGAACGGGCTTTCTTCCGATTCGGCTCATCTAGATCTCGCTCACCAGACGTAGGCGACTACCTCGCCGCCGACGCCCTTCGCGCGCGCTTCGTGGCCGGTCATCACGCCCGCCGAGGTGCTGACGATCGCGGTGCCGGTTCCGCCCTGCACGCGCGGGACGTTTTTGTGGTCGACGTAGCGGCGGCGACCCGGACGCGAGACCCGTTCGATCCCGAGGATCACCGGCCGGCGGTCCTCGGTGTACTTGAGCTCGACGTTGATCGACTCGCCGACGGCGGCCGGCTTGCGGCTGAAGTCCTTGATGTACCCCTGCTCCTTGAGGATCCGGGACAGCTCGATCTTGAGGCTGGAGTAAGGGATCTCCACCTCGTCGTGCCCGGCGCGGATCGCGTTGCGGATCCGGGTCAGGTAATCGGCGATCGGGTCAGTCAGCATCGTCGCGGTCCTACCAACTCGACTTGGTCATTCCGGGGATGTACCCCTCGTGGGCAGCGGTCCGCAGGCAGATCCGGCAGAGGCCGAATTTGCGGAAGTACGCGCGCGGCCGGCCGCAGCGCCGGCAGCGGTTGTAGCTGCGGCTCTTGAACTTCGGCTTACGCGCCTGCTTGACCTTCATTGAAGTCTTAGCCATTGTCAGAACTCTCCTCGGCCGTCTCTCCGGCCTCTTGATCTCCGCCTCCGGCGTCCTCGCCCTCGCCCTCAGGCGTGGCATAGGCCTCCGGGTTCTCCTCTTTCAGCTGCTCGAGGGCCGCCTGCTCGACTTCGGCCTTCCGGCGGGCCTCCTCTTGCCGCTGTTCCTCTTCGGCTTCTTTTTCTTCGGCTTCGCGCTCGGCCTGACCGGGCCGTCCCTGCTGGGCGAAGGGCATGCCCAAACCGAGCAGGAGCTCGAACGCCTCGATGTCAGTTTTAGCGGAAGTCGTGATCGTCACGTCCAGACCCCGCACGACGTCGACCGAGTCGTAGTCGATTTCGGGGAAGATCAGCTGCTCTTTGATCCCCATCGAGTAGTTGCCGCGGCCGTCGAACGAGCGCGGGTTGAGGCCGCGGAAGTCGCGGATCCGCGGCACCGCGATCGAGACGAGGCGGTCGAGGAACTCCCACATGCGGGCCCGGCGCAGCGTCACCGAGACGCCGACCGGCATCCCCTCGCGCAGCTTGAACGAGGCCACCGACTTGCGCGCCCGGCGCACGTTCGGGTGCTGCCCGGCGATGATCGCCAGCTGTTCCTGGGCGAGTTCGAAGGAGCGCTTGTCCTGTTTCTCTTTGCCGAGCCCCATGTTGAGGGTGATCTTCTCCAGGCGCGGGGCCTCCATCGGCGTCGAGTAGCCGAATTTCTTGGTCAGCGCCGGCAGGACGTCCTGCTCGTAGCGCTCGCGCAGGCGCGGCGGCGGAGCCGCTTTCTGGGTCGGTGCCACGGTCGCCTCCATCAGCCGATCTCGTTCCCGGTCCGCTTCGAGTAGCGGACGCGCTTGCCGCCTTTGTCGACGCGGACGCCGACGCGGGTCGGTTTGTTGTCTTTGGGGTCGAGCAGCATCACGTTGGAGACGTCGATCGGGCCCTCCTTCTCAACGATGCCGCCGGCCTGGGCGGTTTTCAGGTCGGCCTGCGAGCGCGGCCGTTCGTGGCGCTTGACGATGTTCAGGTTCTCGACGTAGACCCGGCGCTTTTTCGGGTCGGTGCGGACGACGCGGCCGGTCTTGCCGGCGTCCTTGCCGGCGATCAGGACGACTTGGTCGTCGGTGCGGATGCGCATCGACTTCGCCATCAGAGGACCTCCGGCGCCAGCGAGATGATTTTCATGAAGTTGCGGTCGCGGAGTTCGCGCGCGACGGGGCCGAAGATGCGGGTCCCGCGCGGGTTGTTGCTGGCCGGGTCGATCAGCACCGCGGCGTTCTCGTCGAAGGAGATGTAGGTGCCGTCGGGACGCCCCAGCGGCTTGCGGGTGCGGACGACGACCGCCTGCACGACCTCGCCCTTGCGGACGCCGCCCTGCGGGCTGGCCGATTTGACCGTCGCGGTGATCACGTCGCCGACGCTGGCGTAGCGGCGGTGGGAGCCGCCCTTGACCCTGATGCAGAGGATCTCGCGAGCACCCGAGTTGTCGGCGACCTTGAGCCTGGACTCCTGCTGGATCATCTCGTTACCTCGCCTTCTCCACCACGTCGACCAGGCGCCAGCGCTTGGTCTTCGACAGCGGCCGGGTCTCGACTACTCGCACGACGTCGCCCTCGCCGGCCTCGTTGCGCTCATCGTGGGCGTGCAGCTTGGTCGAGCTGCGGACGATCTTCTCGTAGGTGCGGTGGCGGCGGGCGGTGTCGATGCGGACGGTGATCGATTTGTCGCCTTTGCTGGAGACGACGATGCCCTGCCGGACCTTGGCCGCGTTCGAGTCGCGCTCGGCCGGCGGGGTGCCGGTGCCGGGGGTGTGGCCGGCTTTCGCCGCGGCGCGCTGTTTACGGCGCAGCGCTGCCTTGCGTTTGCGCTCCTCGGCCCGCAGCGCTTTGCGCTCCTCGGGATCGGAGGGGTTGGCCCGGCGCGGCTGACGACGCGATTTCTGCAGCCGCCGCCGCTCCTTCCAGGGAAGGTCGTCTTCGGGATTGGGCTCCGCAGCCGCAGCCTCTTCGGCGGCAGGGGCCTCCGCCGCGGCGCTCTCCTCAGCCGCGGGAGTCTCCTCGGCCACAGGGGCCTCCTCGACCGTCTCCTCGGCCTGGGGCTCCTCGGTCGTCTCGTCTTTTTTCGTCTCGTCGTCGCTCATATCCGTCGGGTCTCTTTCTCCACGTCGATGCCGCGGGCCTTGGCCACGGTCAGCAACCTCGCGATGTCCTTCTTCGCCTGGCCGAGGCGGGCGGTGTTCTCGAGCTCGCCGGTGGCGTGCCGGAAGCGGAGGTTGAAGGCCTCCTGTTTGGCGTCGATCAGTTTCGCCACCAGCTCGTCGTCTTTGAGGTTGTGGACCTCGGCGGCCTTCATTACTCGCCCGCCCCCTCGCGCATGACGAATTTGGTCTTGACCGGAAGCTTGTGCCCGGCGAGGCGCAGCGCTTCGCGCGCCAGGTCCTCGGGGACGCCGGCCAGCTCGAACATGACCTTGCCCGGCTTGACCACGGCGACCCAGCCCTCGGGGTTGCCCTTGCCGGAGCCCATCCGGGTCTCGGCCGGCTTTTTCGTGTACGGCTTGTCGGGGAAGACGTTGATCCAGACCTTCCCGCCACGTTTGATCTTGCGGGTCATCGCGATACGGGCGGCCTCGATCTGGCGGTTGGTGATCCAGCCGCGCTCGAGCGCCTTGATCCCGTACTCGCCGAAGGCGACGTTGCTGCCGCCCTTGGTGTTGCCGCGCATCCGGCCGCGGAACTGCTTGCGGTGCTTGACCCGCTTCGGCATCAACATCAGCGACCACCCCCACGCTGTCCGCCGCGGCCGCCGCCGGGCCCGCGG
>JALZHV010000270.1 GCA_030860625.1 Actinomycetota bacterium | reverse complement strand
GCGGGACGCCGATCCCGAGCACGCCGCGGGTGGTGCAGGCGGCGCCGGGGCCGACGCCGACGAGGACGCCCACCGCCCCGGTCCGCATCAGGTGCAGCCCGGTCGAGTAGGAAGCGCAGCCGCCGACCACGGTCGGGACCGGGACCTCGGCGATGAACTCCTTCAGGTTGAGCGGCTCGACCGTGGTCGAGACGTGTTCGGCCGAGATCACCGTGCCCTGGATGACGAGGATGTCGAGGCCCGCCTCGACGGCGACCTCGTAGTACTCGCGCACTTTCTGCGGGGTCAGCGAGCCGCAGGCGACGGCGCCGCGCGCCTTGATTTCCTCGACCCGCTTGCCGATCAGCTCGGCCTTCACCGGCTCGGTGTAGATCTGCTGCATCAGCCGCGTCGCTTCGTGCTTGGGCGCGGCGGCGATCGCCTCCAGGCGCTCCTCGGCGTCCTCGAAGCGGGACCAGATTCCCTCCAGGTTGAGCACCCCGAGCCCGCCCAGCTGATTCGTCAGCGCGGCGGTCTCGGGCGAGACGACCCCGTCCATCGCCGAGGCGAGCAGCGGCAGCTCGAAGCGGTAGGGACCGAGGCTCCAGCTGATGTCGATGTCGTCAGGGTCCCGCGTCCGGCGGGAAGGAACAATGGCAATGTCGTCGAACCCGTAAGCCCGGCGCCCCTTCTTGCCGCGGCCGATTTCGATTTCCAAGTTAGTCCTCCAAGGCGTGGCGTTGAATAAGCCAGCCTACACTTCGGCGGGGACCTCCAAATCGTGCACCGAGACCTCGCCGAGCAGGCGCTCGACCTGGTTGCGGTCGACGGTGCCGGCGCCGAAGTGCTGGGTCGACTCCGCCCCGCAGGCGACGCCGTAGGCGAGGCACTCCTCCGGGGAGCGGCCGTCGTAGCGGGCGGCGACGTAGCCGGCGACGAAGGCGTCGCCCGACCCGACCGTGGAGACCGCGCTCATCGGCTCGGTGTGGACCTCCAGCAGGCGCCGCGAGTTGCCCTCGCCGACGGCGGCGACGCAGCCCTCCGGCCGCGTGATCGCCGCCTCCGTCGCCCCCAGCCGGACCAGGTCCAGCAGGCCATGGGCGAGGTCGGTGCGGTCGGCGAACTCCTGCCCGACCAGCTCCTCGGCCTCGCGCTCGTTCGGGGTGACCATCGAGGCCCCAGCTCGCGTGCCGGCCAGCATCGCCTCGCCCTCGGCGTCGAGGACGACCGGGACGCCGCGGCGGCCGAGGTCCTCGACCAAGCGCGCGTAGAGGTCGTCGCCGGCGCCCGGCGGGACCGAGCCGGCGAGGACGCAGATCTTGGCGCCGCCGGCCAGGTAGGCGATCCGCTCGAACAGCTGCTTGACCTCCTCTGCGCTGACTGCGGGGCCGCGCTCGTTGATCTCGGTCTGCTCGCCGGAGGTGGGGTCGATCACGGCCAGGTTGATCCGGGTCTCGGCGGCGATGCGGATGAAGTCGGTCAGCACCGATTCCTCCCGCAGCTGTTCCAGCACCCGCCCCCCGGTCGGGCCGCCGACGAAGCCGGAGGCGATCACCGGGCGGCCGAGCAGGGTGAGGGCGCGGGCGACGTTGACGCCCTTGCCGCCGGCGACGGTGCGGCTCTCGACCGCGCGATGGCGGCGGCCGAGCCGGAAGTTCGGCACGGCGACGGTGCGGTCGATTGCCGCGTTCAAGGTGACCGTGAGGATCACGTGGGCTCCACCCGTTTCAGCTCCTGATTTGGTTCCTGCGGGCCAGCCGGCGCAGCAGCGTTACCGCGATCATCAGTATCACGAACAACGCGATCGCGATAGGGATGAAGTTGTCTGCGAGGAAGGTGCGGGCGCGGTCGAAGGCGCTGGCCTCCGGCACCCTCCGGGCGGCGCGGAGGGCGACGCTGCCGACCTTGCGGCCGTCGACGAAGACGGTCGCGCGGCCGAGCTTCGCCCCCCGCCGGATCGGCCCCTCGACCTCGCCGGGGGCGCTGACCCGCAGGTCCAGCCGCTGGTCGCGGCGGAGCCCGACCTGCAGCGACCGTTCCGCCCGCAGCGGCAGGCTGCCGCCCGAGTAGCGGATCTCCGGGCTGGCGAGGTCCTGGCCGGCGCGGATCGGCAGCCGCCGCTTGTACTGCGAGAAGCCGAATTCGAGCAGCTCGAGGTTGTCGGCGAAGCGGGCTTCTTCGGTCGGCTCGCCGAGCGTGACCGAGACCAGGCTCACACCCCGCCGCTCGCCGGAGGCGACCAGGGTGTAGCCGGCGTCGAAGGTGTGGCCGGTCTTCACCCCGGTCACCCAGGGCGCCGTTTCCAGCAGGTCGTTGCTGTTCTCGATCCGCCGGGGCGGGTCGAAGCTGCGCAGCACCTCATCGCGGGTGTCGACGATCTTGGCGAAGGCCGGGTCCCGCAGCAGGCGGCGGGTCAGCGTCGCCAGGTCGGCCGCGCTCGAGTAGTTGCCCCGCTCGTCAAGCCCGATCGTGTTGGCGTAGTGGGTGTCGGCGAGGCCGAGGGCGGCGGCGTAGCGGTTCATTTCCGCCACGAAGCGGTCTTCGGAGCCCGCCGCGGCGACGGCGAGGGTGTGGGCGGCGTCGTTGCCGCTGACCAGCAGGAGGCCGTAGAGGAGGTCGCGAACGCTGACCCGCTCCCCCATCTGCAGCCCCAGCAGCGACTCGCCGTAGATCGGTTCGTAGGAGGCGGCGCTGACGATTTTTTCAAGCGGCAGTTGCTTCATCGCCACGTAGGCGGTCATCAGCTTCGTCGTGCTGGCGATCGCGAGGCGTTCCTCGGCGGCGTGGGAGGCGAGGACGTCGCCGGTGCGGGCGTCGACCACGATCCACGCCCTCGCTTCGATCCCCTCCGGGCCTCCGGCCGGAGCAGCGGGAGCAGCCGCGACCGGCCAGAGCCAGAGCGCCAGCGCCAGCGCGATCAGCCCGGCGCCGTGGCGCCCGGGCCTCATTTGAGTTTCAGCGTCTGCCCGGCGATCAGGATCTGCGGATCGACTTCGGGATTGAGCGCGAGGATCTCGTTGACCGGGACGCCGGTCTTGTGGGCGATCGAGGTCAGGGTGTCGCCGGTCTGGACCGTGTAGGTCTTGGCTTTGGTCCGGGGCCGCTTCTTCTCCTTCTGGGTCTGCTGGTCCTTGCGGTCCCCCCGCGAGGAGGAGTCGCCGTCCATCCCGACCGATACGGCGACGACCACGGCAAGGACCGCGCCGATCAAGGCGAGGGCGGCGAAGATCCGGGTGAAGGCGCTGGTGCGTTTTTCCATGGAAATGACGAAAGAGCGGTTAGGGGCGGCTGATCGTAATCGCGAATGCCCTCTTCAGGCGGTCGAAACG
>JALZHV010000269.1 GCA_030860625.1 Actinomycetota bacterium | reverse complement strand
GCAGGAGCCCGGCTCGCGCCAGGCCTTCCTGCAGACCCTGCGCTCGGTGATCGACGCCCAGGGCCAGAAGGTCAGCGCCCGCGACCGCCTCTACCTGCTCGGCGAGATGCCGACGCTGATCGTCTGGGGCGAGCGCGACCGCACGATCCCGCTCGAGCACGGCCTCGAGGCCGAGCGCTCGGTCCCCAACTGCCGCTTCGAGACCCTCCCCCGCGCCGCCCACTTCCCCAACCTGGAAGACCCCGAGGGGCTGGCGGCGGTGCTCGCCGACTTCCTCGCCACCACCCGTCCCGCCCACATCGTCGATTCCGAGTGGCGCGACGTGATCGGCCGCCGGGCGCGCCTGCGCCGGGTCGCCTGACCGGCGCCTATTCGACCCTGGTGATCGCCGCTTCGATCTCCCGCAGCGAGGGAGCTTCCTGCAGCGTCTCGGTTCCCTTCGGGCCGTTGACGATCATGCCCTGGCCGGTGCGGATGCCGAGGTCGCGCCCCAGCTCCTCGTAGCGTTCCAGGCGTTCCTCGATCGGGCCGCCGGCCAGCCCTTTCTTTTCGAGGTCTTCTTCCCAGATTTCGAGGTCCATTTCCCCGACCCCGCCCGCGACCGTGGCCAGGTACTCCTGGTCGACCCCGAAGCGCTCGGCTTCGTCCTGGTTGCGGAAGAAGAGGTAGATGTACTGCCAGCCGTAGTTCTGCTCGGCCGCCGCCTCGGCCCCGTAGAAGCCGAGCTGCTTGGGGTTGATGCTGTTCGAGTAGTGCCGGTAGAGGAGCTTGACCTCGCCCGGCCGCGCGTACTCCTCGGCCAGCGCCGGGATCGTCGAGAGGAAGTCGTCGCGACATTCGCCGCACTGGATGTCGTTGAAGACCTGGATCGTCACCGGCGCGTTCGCCGAACCCAGCCGCTCGCCTTCCTGCGGCATCCCGGCGAAGAGCCGCTGCGCGTCGGAGATGCCGTCGAGGCGCACGACCGGGTCGCCGGGCTCCCGGGTGGAGACCTCGACGATCGTGTAGACGATGGCGGCGAAGGCGAGCGCCAGCAGCGCGATCACCCACAGCCGCCCCCGCCGGGGCAGGGGTTTGGCGGCGACTTCGGAGGACAAGGGTGCCCATTATCGCGACCCGGCCGCCCCCGGCGATTCCGCAAGCTGCGGCCTCATAGGATTGACACGTCCGATCGAGGGGATAAAGATGGAGCTACCAACTTTCAACGACCCTCGGAGGTCCCTATGGCCCATCACCTCACGCCTTCCCAGCTCGCCGACCAGCTGCAGATGGAACGTCAGGAGGTGATCGGGAAATGCGTCGAGATGGGGGTCCCGATCTTCCACGGCCGGATCGACCGCACCCTCTTCGAAACCTCTCTCCGCAGCCTTGCCACTGCCTCCGCCGCCAAACCCTCCCGCCCGGCACGCCACTGAACTAGACTCCCCGCAGATGTCGGGGAGAGGTACCCACTCGAAGACGATCGCCGACCTTCTGCCGAAGGCGGCGGAGCTCTACGGGCCCAAGGTCGCCGTCCGCTTCAAGGAGGGCGACCAGTGGGTCAGCCGCACCTACGCCGAGGTGGCGGAGATCGTCCGCCCGCTCGCCTTCGGCCTCGTCACCCTCGGGATCGAGAAGGGCGACCGGGTCGCGATCCTCGGCAACACCCGCCCGGAGTGGACCTACTTCGACTTCGCGGCGCTCTCGATCGGCGCCACCGTGGTCCCGATCTACCAGACCAACTCGCCTGAGGAGTGCCGCTACGTCCTCGAGAACTCCGACTCCAAGGTGGTCGTCGTCGAGGACGCCGAACAGCTGGAGAAGGTGCGCCAAGTCCGCGACCGTCTGCCCCAGCTCGAGCAGATTGTGCTGATGAGCGGCAGCGCCGACGACGCGATCTCGATGGAGGAGCTCGCGGCCAAAGGCGCCGGCGGCGACGCCGCCACCTGGGCGACGCTCTACGACGCCGTCACCCCCGCCGACATCTGCACCTTCATCTACACCTCCGGCACCACCGGCCCGCCGAAGGGCTGCATCATCAGCCACGGCAACTACCGGGCGATGCTGGACATGGTCAACGCGGTCAGCGTCATCGAGGACGAGGATCTCGCCTACCTCTACCTGCCGCTGGCCCACTCCTTCGCGCTGCTGATCCAGTTCGGCACCTTCGACCTCGGCACCACCCTCGCCTACTGGGAGCGGGACCCGCTGAAGATCCTTCCGAACCTGGCTGAACTGAAGCCGACCTACTTCCCCTCGGTGCCGCGCATCTTCGAGAAGATCTACACCGCCGCCACCAGCGGCATCGAGAAAGAGGGCGGGGCGAAAAAGAAGATCTTCGACTGGGCGATCAAGACCGGCGAAAAGATGCGGGAGGCCGAACGGAGCGGCCGCAAACCAGGCTTCCTGCTGCAGCGCCAGTACGCCTTCGCCGACAAGAAGGTCCTGTCGAAAATCCGCAACCTCTTCGGCGGCAACATCCGCCTCGCCGTCTCCGGCGCGGCCCCGATCAACCCGGAGATCCTGCGCTTCTTCGACGCCGCCGGCGTCCTCGTGCTCGAGGGCTGGGGGATGACCGAGACCTCGACCGCGGCGACGATCTCCACCCCGGAGGACTTCAAGGTCGGGACGATCGGGAAACCGTTCCCCGGCTGCCAGGTGAAAATCGCCGACGACGGCGAGATCCTCGTCAAGGGCCCGAACGTCTTCCAGGGCTACCACAAGAACCAGGAGGCGACGAACGAGACGATCGTCAACGGCTGGCTCCACACCGGTGACCTCGGCGAGATCGACCGCGAGGGCTTCATCAAGATCACCGGCCGCAAAAAGGACATCATCATCACCGCGGGCGGCAAGAACATCACGCCCGCCAATCTCGAGGCCGAAATCAAGCAGCACCCGCTGGTCTCCCAGTGCGTCGTCGTCGGCGACCGTCGCCCCTACCTGGTCGCGCTGGTCACCCTCGACCCCGAAGAGGCGGTCAAATACGCCCAGGAGAACAACCTCCCCGAGGACCCCGCGCAGCTCTCCCAGAACCCCGACGTGAAGGCCGCGATCGAAGCCCACGTCGACAAGATCAACCAGAACTTCGCCCGCGTCGAGCAGGTCAAGAAGATCGCGATCCTCCCCCACGACCTCTCCCAGGAGTCCGGCGAGCTGACGCCGACCCTGAAGGTCAAGCGCGCCGTCGTCGCCCAGAAGCACGAGGGCGAGATTGAGCAGCTCTACGCGGCTTAGGCGGTGCTGAGAGGGGCGGGGTGGCCCCTTCTGGCAGCACCTCGTCGGGAGAATCGCCTACTGCTGACGCCTCTGAAGTCGCTGGCCCTCCTCATGC
>JALZHV010000268.1 GCA_030860625.1 Actinomycetota bacterium | reverse complement strand
GCGCTCGGCGCCCTCGTGCGCGCCGAGGCTCTCGACGTCGGCGGGCTCGGCCTCCAGCTCGGCCTGGCGACCACGGCGGCGCAACTCGTCGAGGGCGGCGTTGCGGGCGATCCCGAACAGCCACGCCCGCGGCTCCCCTCGCTGCGGGTCGAAGCGGTTGCGCTTGCGGTAGGCACGCTCGAAGGCCGCGGCGGTGACTTCCTCGGCCGCCGCCGGGTCGCGCAGCAGGCTGGCGACGTAGGCGTAGAGGTCGTCGCGGCTGGAGCGGTAGAGCCGGTCGAAAGCGAGGTCGGCCTCCTTCGGCGCGTCCTTGGCGTCTGCGACCAGCGTCTGCTCCATGCCCTTACTACGGGGCAACTCCTCATCCATCACAGGACGAGTATCGACTCAGGCGGCTTGCGGGAGCTCGACCGGGGCGGAGGCGACAGCGGCCTCGATCGAGTCGGCGGCGATGGCGACCAGCTCGCGCAGCTCGTCCTCAGAGATCGAGAGCGGGGGCATGAGGACGATCGTGTTGCTGAGCGGCCGGATGAAGGCGCCGCGCTTGCGGGCCTCGCGCGTCACCCGGTGGCCCATCTGCAGGGCGGGGTCGTGGTCGCCGAGGTCGATGCCGACCATCACGCCCTTCTGGCGCACCTCGGCGACCCCGGGCATCGCCGCGACCCCCGCCAGCAGCTCCTCCAGCAGGGCGATCTTCGGCTGCAGGCGCTCGAGCGTCCGCTCCTGCTCAAAGACATCGAGGTTGGCCAGCGCCGCCGCGCAGGCGAGCGGGTTGCCGGTGTAGGTGTGGCCGTGGAAGAAGGTCTTGAACTCCTCGTAGGAGCCGAGGAAGCCCTCGTAGATCTCCTCGGTGGCGAGGGTCGCGGCGAGCGGCAGGTAGCCGCCGGTGATCCCCTTCGCCAGGCACATCAGGTCCGGCGCTACGCCTTCCTGCTCGCAGGCGAACATCGTCCCGGTGCGGCCGAAGCCGGTCGCGACCTCGTCGCAGATCAGCAGCACGCCGTGGCGGTCGCAGAGCTCGCGGGCGGCGCGCAGGTAGCCCTGCGGCTGCACCTGGATCCCGGCCGCGCCCTGGACCAGCGGCTCGACGACGACTGCGGCGACCTCGCCGGCGTGGGCGCTGAGGACGCGCTCGAGGTCGTCGGCGTCGCCGGGCTCGGCGACATGGGTCTCGAACAGCAGCGGCCGGTAGGTCGAGTGGAAGAGGTCGATGCCGCCGACCGAGACCGAGCCGATCGTGTCGCCGTGGTAGGCCTCGCGCATGCGGACGAACCTGGTCCGGCCCGCGTGCTCGCCGCCGCGCTGCTGCTGGTACTGGAAGGCGATCTTCAGCGCGATCTCGGCCGCGGTCGAGCCCGAGTCGGAGTAGAAGACGCGCGAGAGGCCCTCCGGCGCGATCGCGGTCAGGCGCGCGGCCAGCTCGGTCGCGCCGGGGTGGGTGAGGCCGAGCATCGTCGTGTGGGCGACCCGGTCGAGCTGCTCGCGCACGGCGGCGTCGATCGTCGGGTGGCGGTGGCCGTGGACGTTGCACCACAGCGCCGCGGTCCCGTCCAGGTAGCGCCGCCCCTCGGTGTCGAAGAGGTAGGAGCCCTCGCCGCGCTCGATCACCAGCGGCTCTTCCTCGCTCCACCCCTGCTGCTGGGTGAAGGGGTGCCAGATGTGTTCGCGATCGAGCTGCGCGTAGTCCACCGGCATGGGGCGGACGTTAGCCCCGCGACCGGCGGCAGCCGCACGTGATATCGCTCACACGAACAACTATTGCCCTTCCGAAAAGGTTGCATGAATGCAACTATCTGAGGGGTGAATGCCGAGAAAGACACCGCCGCCCGCCTGACCGCGCTGCTGCGGCACCTTTTCCTCTACGACCGCGGCAACCAGCTGCGGGTGATCGACGAGAGCGGCCTCTCCCTGACCCAGTGCAAGGTCCTGCTGGAGCTGGGCGGGCTGGGGCAGCCGGCCCATCCCTGGCAGGTCAGCGACCTCGCCGAGCTCTTCGGCGTCTCGGTGCCCTCGATGAGCCGAGCGGTCGACGCGCTGGTGAAGAAGAAGCTGGCGACGCGGGTCGAGGACCCCGACGACCGGCGCGTGCGCCGGGTCGAGATCACCGCCAAGGGCAAGGGCCTCGTCGAGACCCTGGTCGCCGTCCGCATGACCGGCATCGAAGCCTTCGCCGCCGACCTCACCGCCGCCCAGCGCCGCAAGCTCGACGCCGCCGTCGAGGCGCTGATGGACCGCGACGACATCGCCCAGACCTACGAGCACCTGAAGGGAGGTGGGCCCGCATGACCCGCTACCGCTACCTGATCACCGACGACAACCGCAAGTGGTGGACGCTCGGCGCGATGTGCTTCGCGCTGTTCATGATCATGCTCGACAACACGATCGTCAACGTCGCCCTGCCGTCGATTCAGAAGGACCTGGATACCTCGATCAGCGGGCTGGAGTGGACGATCAACGGCTACACGCTCTCCTTCGCGGTGCTGCTGGCGACCGGCGGCCGGCTCGGCGACATCTTCGGCCGGCGGCTGGTCTTCCTGATCGGCGTCGTCGTCTTCGCGCTCTCCTCGGCGACCGCCGGCTTCGCGCCGGACCAGACCTCGCTGGTGATCAGCCGCGTCGTCCAGGGTGTCGGCGCGGCGCTGATGATGCCCGGGACGCTCTCGATCATCACCGACGCCTTCCCGCCCCACGAGCGCGGCAAGGCGATGGGGACCTGGGCCGGCGTCTCGGCGCTGGCGCTGGCGGTCGGGCCGGTGCTGGGCGGCTTCCTCACCGAGCACGTCAGCTGGCGGGCGATCTTCTACATCAACATCCCGGTCGCGGTCGGCGCCGTGCTGGCGAGCCTGTTCGCCGTGCGCGAGTCGCGCGACACCTCGGTCGGCCGCGAGGTCGACTACGCGGGCGTGGCGGTCCTCACCGCCGGGCTGACCGCGCTCGTCCTCGCCCTGGTCGAGGGCAACGCCTGGGGCTGGGCCTCGCCGGAGATCGTCGCCCTGCTGGTCGGCGCCGCCGTCGCCCTGCCCGCCTTCGTCTGGGTCGAGAACCGGGTCAAGGCGCCGATGGTCCAGTTCGACCTGCTCAGCGACCGCAACTTCCTCGCCGCGGTCGTGGTGGCGATGATCATCAGCTTCGCGATGCTGGGGGTCTTCTTCTTCCTCGCCCTCTACATGCAGGACATCCTCGGCTACTCGCCGCTGGAGGCGGGGGTGCGGTTCCTGCCCTCGACGCTGATGATCGTGATCGTGGCGCCGATCGCCGGGCGGCTCTCGGACCGGATCGGCCCGCGCTGGCTGATCGCGGTCGGCTTGGTGCTGGTCGCGGCGTCG
>JALZHV010000267.1 GCA_030860625.1 Actinomycetota bacterium | reverse complement strand
CCTGCCGCTGCTGGCGGCGCTGGCCGCCAACTCGCCCTTCCGCGACGGGGCCGACACCGGCCTCGCCAGCGCCCGCGCCGCCGCCGTCCGCAGCTATCCCCGCTTCGAGATGCCGCGCGCCTTCCGCGACTACGAGGACTTCCTCCGCGTCGCCGACCAGCTGATCACCGCCGCCGGCGCCCCCGACTACACCTACCTCTGGTGGGACGTGCGGCCGCACCCGAACCTCGGCACGGTCGAGGTGCGGGGGATGGACATCCAGCCGCGGCCCGAGACCAACGCCGCGATCGCCGCCCTGATCCAGGCGCTGGCGGCGAAGGAGATGGACCGCCCCAAACCCCCGAGCCTCACCCGCGAGGCGATCGAGGAGTCCTACTTCCAGGCCGAGCGCTACGGCCTCGAGGCGCGCTTGATGGTCGACGAGCAGACCGCCGCCACCGGCCGCGAGCTCGCTCGCGTCATCCTCGAGGAAGCCCGGCCCTACGCGCAGGACCTCAAGGGCGAGAACGCGCTCGAAGAGATCGACCGCATCCTCGCCGACGGCAACGGCGCCGACCAGCAGCGCCGCGTCCACGAGGAAGGCGGGATGGAGGCGCTGCTCCGCGACCTGGCGGAGCGGACGCGGGTCAGCTAGGCGCCGGGATCTTCAGCCGTTTGCGCGCGGCGACGACGGCGGCGACGGAGGAGCGGCAGGCTTTGGCGATCTCGCCGTTGCCGTGGTTGGGGCGGCGGCGTACCTCGAACTCGACCAGGGCGGCGCGGCGGAGTTTGGCGCGGTCTTCGCGCCCGCAGTCCTTGGGCGCGGAGTCGAGAGCGGCCTGGGCGGCGCGCTCGCGCCGGCAGAGCAGGCAGAAGGTGCCGTCCTCAGAGGCCGACCAGCTCGTAGGCAGCTCGACCTTCTCGCCGCCGAGGCGGCTGACGGTTACCCCGCAGTTGTCGCAGGTCCATTTGTTCGCGGTAGCAGTGCTCATAAAAGAGCGGTTCGGCGAGGGGTGGGGCTGCCAAACCGGTCTACCTACCGTAGCAGGGGCTCAAAATTGCCCTGCTGGGACGAGATAACTGCGTTAGGCTGGCACGGTGATCATCGCCACCACCAACGACCTCCCGGGCTACGAGATCGAAGAGGTCTACGGCGAGGTGTTCGGGCTGACCGTGCGCTCGCGCAACATCGGCTCGCAGATCGGCGCCTCGCTGAAATCGCTGGCCGGCGGCGAGCTGAAGGGGATGACGAAGATGCTGGTCGAAGGCCGCGAGCACGCGACCGAACGGGTCGTCGAAGAAGCGGAATCGAAGGGCGCCAACGCGATCCTCGCCTTCCGCTTCGACACCTCGGAGCTGGGCACGACCTGGACCGAGATCTGCGCCTACGGCACCGCCGTGCGGGCGCGCAAGCTGTAGCCGCGGCCAGCTCGGTTTTCCGACTTCACCCGCCTCCTACACTTGGTGGATGCCTGTCGAGGGAACCTCCGAGCCGACCTACACGCTCTACCGCCGCGGCCTCGAGCTGCTCGCCGACGGCGACTTCGAGCACGCCACCGCACCCCTGGCCGAGGCCGCCCGCCGCGCCCCGGAGAAGACCTCGGTCCGCGAGGCCCTCGGCCGCGCCTACTTCCGCGCCGGCCGCTTCGCCCCGGCCGCGGCCGAGTTCGAGGCCGTCGTCGAGTCCCACCCGGTCGACGACTACGCCCACTTCTGCCTCGGCCGCGCCCTCAGCAAGACCGGCCAGAAACGCCGCGCCCGCCACCACCTGGCCCTGGCCTGCAACCTGCGCCCCGACCGGCGCGACTACCGGTACTACCGGCGCCTGCTCGACGCTTAGCTAGAGCGGCTCGAGCGGGGGTAGGCCGAGCAGCCTGTTGCCTTCTTCGATGGCGCGATCCAGTTCGTCCAAGGTCTCGTCCAGATCGTCGAGCCAGTCATCGCGGAAGAGGGGCAGGTTCCTGATGTCTCCGTCGGGGAACTCAGGTTTGGCTTTGGGAGGCTTTGTCTTCTTCTCGTGCATAGGACATTCACCAATTTAATGGTCTTCTTTTACTCCTTCAAGATGCTGCTCGTGCGCGCGTAGTCTTGTGTCGAAGTCCTGCACCGCAGCTTTGAGTTCCTCAATCCGCTCCCGCATCTTGCGGTCCGCTTGCATCTGGCGAGCCAGAGCCACCTGTTGCCTGCTGTTGGCTTCTCGATCGACGATCTTTTCGACCTTCAGCCCTCTGGCGCCGAACTCGGCGAAGCCGCGGCCGCTCAACGCCAGGACGAACGCCATCGCCACCAGGTAGAAGGCGACGAAGAACGCGGCGCCGATCTCGAGGCGGTAGATCTCCTCGGCCTGCAGGGCGAAGGCGGGGACGGGAGCGGGGACGGCGACGTTTGCCGCGATCCAGAGGGCACACGCCATCGCCGCCAGCACCAGCGTCGCGAACCCGTAGCTCTTGAACCAACTCCGCACACCCTCTTAAGGCGCGGGCAGGCCGAACTCTCCCCCGCTAGAGCCCCTCGACGAGGTCGCCGACCGTTCCTTGCGCGAAATAGGGGCCGTAGGTGCGGGATTTGTCGTTCAGGTGCAGGTAGGAGGTGAGGCCGTTGATCTGGCTGCCGTCGCCGATCAGCCAGCCGCCGCCGCTGGCGCCGCGGGCCCAGCGGCAACGGATCCCGAGGGTCGGCGGGCCGCCGAGGGGGTAGCTGAGCCGGTCGTCGCCGATGTAGGGCGAGTTGCAGCCCTGCATCCGCTTCTTTTCGCCCGGATAGCCGAAGGTGTAGAAGCGCTGCTTGCGGGTGAGGCCGAGGGCGATTGCGGCGCCGCCGCCCACCGCGTCGGCCACCTTCTGGCCGCGGTTGTTGGGGGCGGCGAGGAAGGCGCCGAGGTCGAAGTCGTAGTTGGCCCGCTTCACCCAGGGCTCCAGCGAGAAGATCTGGTTGGGCCGGGCGACGAAGGCGCCGAAGGGCGCTTTGCCCGCCGTGTAGGCGGGGACGAACATCAGGTTCCGGTACCAGCGCCCCTCGGCGCCGTCGTTGACGCAGTGGCCGGCGGTCAGCACCAGCTGGCGGGTGGGGCTGTCGATCGCCGTGCCCGAGCAGTAGCCGCGGTCCTTCCCGATCTTGATGAAGATGCGGCCGTTGACCGAGTAGGGCGGGACTTCCGGGGTGCCGACGGTGAGGAAGCTGGTGCTGGCGGTGGTGGCGAGGCGGCCGAGGCGGAGACGGGCGCGCCGGCGGCGGTCGAGGACGAGGTCGAGCGGCCGCGCGCTTTCCATCCGCGCCGGCGTCCAGTAGCGGAGGACGCGGGCGACTTCGTCTTTAACGGAGGAGGCGCCGGCGAGCGGCGCGGCCGGGGCG
>JALZHV010000266.1 GCA_030860625.1 Actinomycetota bacterium | reverse complement strand
ACCGAGGCCCCCCGCTGCCCTGATGCGGCCAAGATCGGCAGCGTCGAAATCGAGGTTCCCGCTCTTGAAAAAACCTTGAACGGCGGCGTCTACCAGCGCACTCCGGAGCCGGGAGAACTCTTCCGCTTCTGGGTGGTCACCAATGAACAGGGCGTGCGTCTGAAGCTGCCCGCCGAGATCCAGGCTAATCCGCTGACTGGGCAGCTGACTACCGTCTTCAGCGGGATCGATGCGCTGGGTGGCCTGCCTCAGGTTCCTTTCAGCAATCTGAGGCTGCACGTCTTCGGTGGTCCGCAAGCTCCTTTGGCCACGCCGGCGGCCTGCGGTACCTACCAGACCCGTTTCCAGTTCACTCCTTGGTCGGGCAAGGCGCCGGTGGAAGGCAGCACGGCGATGCAGATCACCAGTGGCTGCGGTAAGGGCGGATTCAGCCCGAGCCTTAGTGCCGGAACCATCAAGACGTTTGCTGGAGAATTCTCTCCCTTTGCCTTCACCCTCACCCGCCAGGACGGCGAAGCCAATCCGGCCTCCCTCGCGGTCACCTTGCCTCAAGGCCTGCTGGCCAAGCTCGGCGGCGTCCCGCTCTGCCCCGACGCAGCCGCTGCCACGGGCGCCTGCCCTGCGGGTAGTCAGATCGGCAGCGTCGCAGCGGCCGCCGGGGTCGGCGGAGCTCCCCTCTGGATACCCCAGCCGGGCAAGGCTCCCACCGCCGTCTACCTCTCAGGCCCCTACAAAGGCGCCCCCTACTCGATCGTCTCCGTCGTACCGGCCCAGGCTGGCCCCTTTGACCTCGGCCTCGTCGTCAACCGCGCCGGCATCTACGTCGACCCCGAGACCGCGATCGCGACGATCAAAACCGACCCGCTGCCGCAGATCCTCGAAGGCGTGCCGGTCCTCTACCGCGCCGTCCACGTCGAGGTGAATCGACCCGAGTTCACCTTGAATGCCACCGATTGCGACGCAAAGCAGATCAAGGCCACGGTGGTCGCCTCCAACGGCGCTACCGCCACGCCCACCACGGGCTACCAGGCGACCAACTGCGCCAAGCTTGCCTACGGCCCGAAGCTGAAGCTCTCCTTCAAAGGCTCCACCAAGCGCACCGGCAATCCCGCGGTCAAGGCCGTCCTCACGCAACCGGCAAACCAGGCCAACACCGCCGGCGCCACCGTGATCCTGCCGCCGAGCCAGTTCATCGACCAGGCCCACATCAACAACCCCTGCACCCGCGTGCAGTTCAACGCGAATGCTTGTCCCAAAGGCTCGATCCTCGGAACGGCCGAAGCGATCACGCCGCTGCTCGATCAGCCCCTCCGCGGCCCCGTCTACTTCCGAAGCAACGGCGGCGAAAGGGAACTCCCCGACATAGTCGCCGACCTCCACGGCCCGATCCACGTCACCCTGGTCGGCTGGGTCGACTCGGTCCAGAAGAAGGGCACCGAAATCTCCCGCGTCAGAACCCGCTTCGCCAACGTCCCCGATGCTCCCGTCACCAAGTTCACGATGAACCTCTTCGGCGGCAAACGCGGCTTGATCGAAAACTCCCGGCCTCTCTGCAAGGCGAAGCGGGTTGCGAAGGTCCACCTCGCCGCTCAGAACGGCAAGGTCAAGAAGCAGGGCGTGGTGATCAAGACGGCGTGTGGGAAGAAGAAGCGCCGCTAGCTCTTCTTCGGACGAATTACCGAGTAGATACTCAAAGATTCCTTAGTAGAATCTCCTCGTCTCAATGGCGTTCGAGGGAGCCCTCGCCGCCTCGACTATGAGGAGAAAACATGAAGTATCTGAAGATGCTGGGTCTCGCCGCGATTGCGGCCTTGGGCCTGCTCGCATTCGTCGGCGCTGGCACGGCCTCGGCGACCACATTATTCACAGATAGCGCCAAGACGATCAAATACCCAAAAGGCACCACAATCCACGGGAGCCTGGTGTCGGGAACCTCAGCCAGACTCACATCTGGCGGCACCGAGATAGCCACATGTACGCAAACAACTCTTCAGCTTTCAACCGCGAGTGAAACTGGCACGACGATCAACGGCAACGTTTCAAGTTGGACCCTAGGCGGATGTAATCAGACAACTCACGCGGTGGCGCTTGGGGCCGGTGACATCGAATACACCTCCGGCTCCAGTGGCAAAGTCATCGGCACAGGCAACCAGGTGACAATGGGGATCTTTGGCACCAGCTGCACTTACGGCACCGGCGCAGGAACCGTGCTCGGAACCCTCACCGGCGGGAGTGCACCTGTTCTCAAAGTGAACACCACGATCCCTCGGGTCGCGGGCGGCTTTCTCTGCCCTTCCAGTGGTGTCTGGGAGGCGGAATACGTGATTACAACCCCCCACGCTCTCTACGTAGGCGCCTGATAAAGGAGGCAATCACATGAAGCACCTGAAGATGCTCGGCCTCGCCGCAATCGCGGCCATGGGCCTAATGGCATTCGTCGGAGCCGGCACGGCTTCGGCGACTACATTGTTCACAGATAGCGCCAAGACGATCCACTACCCCGCTGGCACGACAGTGGATCTGAGCATGGCGACTGGTAAATCGTCCCTTTCGAAGTCCGGCAGCACTACTATCGCCACATGCACCGGCGGGACATTCCATGGCAAAACGGCAAACACAACTGGTGAACGCATTCAGATCAAAAATGAAAACGTGACTTGGACCGGTTGTTCTCAGACAACCCACACCGTCTCGAATGGCTCCCTTGAAATTGGCTGGACCTCAGGGACGAGTGGAGAAGTCATAGGCAAGGCAACCCAGTGGACATATGGAATCTTCGGCACCAGCTGTACCTATGGCTTCGGCGAAGGGGTCAAACTGGGCACTCTTACTGGGGCCTCGGCGGCAGCGCTGAAAATCAATGCCAATGTCCCGCGGACGGCCGGCGGCTTCCTCTGTCCCAGTACCACAACGTGGGAAGCCGAATACGTAATTACAGTGCCGCACGCCATCTACATAGGCAGCTAAGCGGCGGAGCTCGGCACCTGCTGAGTAATGCAGTGGAGGTTGCCGCCGCCGAGGAGGATCTCGCGGGCGGCGACGCCGACCACGTCACGTTCGGGGAAGGTGCGCCGCAGGATCGCGGCCACCTCCTCGTCGTGGCGGGGGTCCAGGAGGGGGTAGACGACGCGAGAGTTGCCGAGGTAGAAGTTGACGTAGGAGGCGGCCATGCGGTCGCCGGCGCGGCGGGAGACGGTCCCCTCGGCGACATCGACGCCCTGGGCCTCCTCGGCCGAGATGTGGAGCGGACCGGGGGAGGGGAGGAGGACCACCTCTAGGGGCCGGCCCTGGGCATCGGTGGCGGCTTCCAAGCGCTCACGGGCGTCGCGGGAG
>JALZHV010000265.1 GCA_030860625.1 Actinomycetota bacterium | reverse complement strand
AAGACGAGCGGCGGCCGGTCGTTCAGGAGCCGCGACGCGAAGATCG
This sequence comes from Actinomycetota bacterium, assembly GCA_030860625.1. Lineage (GTDB taxonomy): Bacteria > Actinomycetota > Thermoleophilia > Solirubrobacterales > 70-9 > VAYN01. The sequence goes on along the minus strand of JALZHV010000265.1, from coordinate 3,292 downwards.
CGAGGACGCCGGTGTACGGGTTCGACAGCGCCTGGCGCGGCCCGTAGACGTTGAAGAAGCGCAGCGCCGTCGTCGGCACGTCGTAAGAGGAGCCGAAGAGCAGGCACATCCGCTCCTGGTCGTACTTGTTGAGCGCGTAGATCGAGGAGAGGCACGGCTGCTTGCCCTCCGGCGTCGGCGCGGGGGTGAGCGCCGCGCCCTCGGGGGAGACCGGCTCCCACTCGGCCCGCTCGAGCTGCGGCCGCCCGCGCTCGACCGCTTCGGCCACCTCGCCGTCGGCGCCGCGGTAGAGGCCCTCGCCGTAGACGCTCATGCTCGAGGCGACGACGAGCCGTCGCACCCGCCGCGCGAGCAGCGCCTCTAGGAGCACGCCGGTCCCGACCGTGTTGACCGAGCAGTAGTCGGCGATCTCGTACATCCTCTGGCCGACCCCGACCCGGGCGGCGAGGTGGACGACCGCGTCGACCCCCTCCAGCGCGTCGGCGACGGCGGCGGGGTCGCGGACGTCGCTCGTGACCAGCTCGACTTCGTCGTCGAGGTAAGGGGGGCGCTCGCGGCTGGGGTGGACCTGGGGGTCGAGCCGGTCGAGGGCGCGAACCTCGTGTCCGTCACGGAGCAGATGTCGGGCAAGATGGGAGCCGATGAAGCCAGCCCCTCCGGTGATGAGGATTCGTTCGGACACTGGATGCTGCCTTCCGGAGTATCAATGACTAGATGAACCCGTACTACCTCCTGTTGCTGTGGCTAAACACAACTACTCATAAGTGGCACCCTTGCTCTCGATGAACTCGCAAGAGGCGGCGATCAGGGCCATCGTGCGGGGTCGGGTCCAGGGTGTCGGCTTCCGCGACGCGACCGTCCGAAAGGCCCAGCAAGTGGGCGCAAACGGCTGGGTTCGCAACGACGAGGACGGCTCCGTGCGGGCTCACGTCGAGGGCTCTGAGGCCGCTGTGAAGGAGATGCTGACGTTTCTGGAGGCGGGGCCGCCGGCCGCCCGGGTCGAGGGGGTGGAGGTCGAGCCGGTGAAGCCCGAGGGGCACGAGCAGTTCGCGGTCCGCGGCGTCAGCGCCGGCGTCTTCGTCGTCCAGGAGCACGAAGCCACCGCCCACCATTACGACCTGCGGCTGGAGGTCGACGGCACGATGCGCTCCTGGGCGGTGCCGAAGGGCCCGTCGCTGGACCCGGCGGCGAAGCGCCTGGCGATCGAGGTCGCCGACCACTCGCTCTCCTACAACGACTTCGAGGGCGCGATCGACGGCGGCCGCGTGATCGTCTGGGACCGCGGCAGCTACGAGCAGGGCGGCCGCGTCCCCTGGCCGGAGGCGCTCGAGCGCGGCCACGCCGTCTTCGTCCTCCACGGCGAGAAGCTGCGCGGCGGCTTCGCCCTGCAGCGCACCCGGGGCGGCGCCAAGCCCCAGTGGCTGCTGATCAAGCGCAAGGACGAGCACGCCCGCCCCGGCTCCGACGTCACCGCCGAAGAGCCGCGCTCGGTGATCAGCGGGAAAGCGCTCTAGCCCGCGGCGAGCGGGCGGCGGCGTAGAGGCCGATCGCGACCAGCGGCGCGATGAAGTCGGAGGCGAGGAGGAGGCCGCCGTTGTCGGGGGAGTGGTTGTCGTGGATCGCCGCCTGGTGGATGTGGCCGTAGGCGTCGCCGAGGTAACAGATCGAGACCGCGATCACGGCGGCGAGGAGGAAGCCGTCGCGGAAGCGGATGCAGAGGACGCCGAGGACGCCGATCGCCAGGTCGGCGAACCCGACCTCGGTCTGGAAGCCGCCGTCGCCGTTGGTGTAGCCGATTTCCCTGGCGGTGTCGGGGCCGTCGAAGAGGTGGAACATCGCCCCGAAGATCGCGGCGACTCCGACCGCGACGGCCATCCACCAGATCAGGACGATTTCGATCGTCCGCCCGGCGCTGCGCGGCCGCTTGTCGCGGTGGACGTGGATCGCGGCGCCGATCAAGGCGATCGCGGCGAAGAAGAGAAACGGCATCGGCGCGGCAGTATCGCCTAGAGCAGCCGCTCCGTGGCCGCGTCTGCCCGACCGTCGTAGAAGCGCTCGAGGACCCGGGCGAAGACCTGGTGGTCCCCGGCGCGGGCGAAGAGCGTCATCGAGGAACGGAGCTTGACCGCGTCGATGCCGCCGAGGATCTCCTCGGCCGGTTTGCCCTCATGGGTGAGGAGCGCCTCGGCACACTCGACCAGGCGCGGGCCGAGGACCGGGTGCTCCAGGTACGCCCTCGCTTCCTCCAGCGAGACGATCGCGTAGCGGCGCGACATCTCGCTCTGGCCGAGGCCCGCGATCTGGGGGAAGACGAACCACATCCAGTGGCTGGTCTTGCGCCCGGCGCGCAGCTCGGCGAGCGCCCGCTCGTAGGCGCCGCCGCTGTCCTGGGCGTCGACGAAGCGTCGGAGGTTGGCCATGGCGGCAGCCTACGGTTACGGTTGGCCGGTGCCGGTGACCCTCGATGAGCTGACGGTCGCGGACTCGCCGCAGGCGTGGCGGGACTGCGGGTTCGCCGTCGACGGCGACCTCTGCGTCTTCGGCGAGGTGAGGATTCGGTTCGCCCAGGAGCAGGCGGGCCGCGGGATCGTCAGCTGGGCGCTGCGCGGAGTGGAGTCGTCCGAGCTCGACGGCCTCCCGACCGTCCCCTCGAACCAACCCTCGCCGCAGGGTCCCCTCGCCCACCCGAACGGCGTCACCACGCTCGACCACCTCGTCGCCATCTCCCCGGACCTCGACCGCACCGTCGCCGCCCTCGTCGAGGCGGGCCTCGACCTGCGCCGGATTCGCGAGGAGCCGACCCCGGCCGGCGCTCCCCGCCAGGCCTTCTTCCGCCTCGGCGGCACGATTCTCGAGGTCGTCCAGGAGCCGCCCGAGGCGACCGAGCGGGCCGGGGGAGACCGCCCCGCCTTCTTCTGGGGCCTCGCCTTCACCGCCCCCGACCTCGACGCCACCGTCGCCTACCTCGGCGAGCACGTCAGCGAGGCCCGCCCCGCCGTCCAGCCCGGCCGCCGCATCGCCACCCTGAAGCGCGGCGCCGGCCTCGCGATCCCGGTGGCGCTGATCACCCCTAAGTAGCTAAATACTTAACTGGGTACTTGACAATACTCCAGTGAGTAGGCTTTAGTGATGATGTCTTGAACGCTCTGGACACTTCCCGCCAGTCGCAGCTTCTCGAAGAGCAACAGCAGGCCGCCGCCGCGCGCGTTGCCGAGCGGGCCGCCGCGCGCGAGGACCACCTCGCGACCCTGGAGGCGCCGGGAGGCATCGGCTGCGCCGACGAGGCCCGGCG
>JALZHV010000264.1 GCA_030860625.1 Actinomycetota bacterium | reverse complement strand
CGGCGGGCGTGGCGGCGCTCTACGGGCCGCTGCACGGCGGCGCCAACGAGGCGGTGCTGCGGATGCTGCGACGGATCGAGTCGCCGGAGAACATCCCGGACTTCCTCGAGCGGGTGAAGGCGCGCGAGGAGAAACTGATGGGCTTCGGCCACCGCGTGTACAAGAACTACGACCCGCGGGCGCGGATCATCCAGCAGCACATCGGGGATGTGTTCGAGGCGACCGAGTACAACCCGCTGGTCGAGATCGCCCGCGAGCTCGAGAAACACGCCCTCGACGACGAGTACTTCACCGAGCGCAAGCTCTACCCGAACGTCGACTTCTACTCGGGGATCATCTACGAGGCGATGGAGATCCCGACCGAGATGTTCACGGTGATCTTCGCGATCCCGCGCACCTCCGGCTGGGTCGCCCAGTGGATGGAGATGCAGGAAGACCCGGAGAAGAAAATCGCCCGCCCGCGCCAGATCTACACCGGCGAGCGCGAGCTGGAGTACGCGCCGATCGAGCAGCGCGAAGGGCCGGAGAAAATCGTCGGCCCGCCGGCGCGGCGACCGAAGCGGACGCGCCGCGGGGCCTGAGCGCCACCGCTTAGGCTCGGGGCGTGTCCCGCCCGAAATGGAAGCTGACGGTGCGGCACGGCTCTGACGTGAGTCAGCTTCATTTCGCCGACCTCGACGAAGCGGTGGCGGGGATGCGGGAGCTGGCGCTGGAAATTCGCAGCGAAGGGCCGTTGCGGCCGGTGAGCTCGTTGCGGGACTTCGAGCCCGGGGACCAGGTCGCCGCGCGGCTGGAGATCAGCACCGGCGGCTTCCTGCGGAAGAAGGTCGCCGGGGTGGACGTCCGCGGCGACGGGGCGTTCGTGCCCTTCCGGGGCGGGGTAGTGCGGGAGGAGCTCGACTCGACCGACTACGACACGCCGTTCGACGTCGTGCGCGAGACTCTGGAGGAGCAGCGATGAGCAAGGCCGAGACCGAGATCCCCAAGGGCAGCTACGCCGCCGGCGAGCGCGTGAAGCTGCCCGCCGGCGCCGAACCGCCCTTCACCGTCTTCATCAACGGCATCGAGCAGAGCCCCGAGAGCTACCGGATCGAGGGCGGCGAGATCCGCTTCGGGCGCCCGATCGTCAAGGAGAAGGTCGGGGCCAGCCGCTGGCTGGCGATGTACCTCGGGCTCTGGGGCACCTACCGCAAGAACGAGACGATCGACCTCCAGTTCACCCGCAACGGCAAGGTCGAACTCCGTCCCGACCTGCCGGTGGTCCCCTACGCCGAGGGCGAGGGGCCGTGAACCTCGGCTTCCTCCTCCTCTGCGACCACAGCGAGGCGGTCAACGGCAAGCTCTACCTGACCGGCGGCGGCTGGAACGTCCTCCGCCTGCCCGAGTTCCCCCACGACTGGTCCTTCTCGATCGGCCTCGGCATCGACGTCGCCTGGCACGAGACCAACGACCCCCACGAGCTCGTCGTCAACATCCAGGACCCCGACGGCGCCGAGCTCGGCGAGGGCCTCACCGCCAGCTTCGAGACCGGCCGCCCCCCCGGCATGCCCCAAGGCCAAGAGCAGCGCCTCGTCATGTCCATCTCCGCCACCGCCACCTTCGCCACCGTCGGCCCCCACGCCGCCGTCGTCCAGGTCAACGGCGAGGAGCTCGGCCGCGGCCGCTTCTACCTGATGGAAGGCGGCCCCGAAGTGGAACTGGCTTAGCCGCGCCTAGTTGAAGACGTAGAGCAGCAGGAAGGCAATGATCGCGAAGGCGGCGCCGGCGGCTTGGATGCCGCGGTCGCCGGCGACGATCTGGGCCATCGAGCGGTCGTCGGTGCGGTCGTAGATCAGGTAGAGGTAGCGGAAGATGCCGTAGACGACGGGCGGGATCGTGAGCATCATCTGGCTGCCGATCAGGGGCGAGTTGACGGTGTAGATCGCGTAGCTGATCACGGTGCCGGTGGTGACCAGGGAGACCATCTGGTCGAGGAAGGGCAGCGAGTAGTGCTCGAGGACGGGGCGGGTGGAGGTGCCCTCGTGGAGCTCGGAGACCGCCTCCTGGCGGCGCTTGGTGAAGCCGAGGAAGGCGGCGAGCATGCCGGTGCAGAGGATCAGCCACTCGGAAGCGTGGGCGTCGACGGCCTCAGCGCCCGCGGCGACGCGGAGGATGAAGAGCCCCGCCAGCGTCATCACGTCGATGATCACGATCTGCTTGAGGCCGAGGCTGTAGGCGACCTGGGCGACGCCGTAGCCGACGACCATCAGCCCGACCTCCCAGCTGACGAGGAAGCCGATGCCGATGCCGATCGCGGCGACCACGGGTGCGATCACCTTCGCCGCACTCTCCGAGAGCTCCCGCGCCGCCAGCGGGCGGAAGCGCTTCTTCGGGTGCTTGCGGTCGAGCTCGACGTCGATCAGGTCGTTGAGGAAGTAGCCGGCGCTGGAAATAAGGCAGAAGGCGACGAAGGTGATCAGCGCCGCGCTGACCGCATCGAGCTCGGTGAATTCGCCGGAGAAGAGCAGCCCGGCGAAGACGAAGACGTTTTTGATCCACTCCTTCGGCCGCCCCGTCTTGATCGCCGCCCGTAGCGGCGAGCGCCGCGGCACCACGGGCTCAGGGTCTGGCTGGGTCGGCTCAGCTGGCACGGTCGGCTGTTCGGAGGTGATCGTTTCCATCTAAAGGAGGCGGTCCGGGGCTGGGACTGGCCGCCCGACCGGAATTGGAGTCGCGAAAGGGTATCGCTGAGCGGGGTCAAGACCCCCTTGAATCCTCCCGCTGGATCGCTTCGAGCGCCTCCAGATCGTCCTTGTCGCGGAGGCGCGCACTCGCCCGCTTCATCTCCAACAGGTGCTCCAGCGAGCAGACACGAACGACAAGCCCTCCCATATTCACATCGGTTGCCTCTCCCTCGAGCGTGGCGTAAGGGGGGACCTGAGGAAGGCCCTGGAGCACGTCGACCTGCCCAAGCTCGGTATCAACCAGAGTTCTGTCGCCGGTCCGCAGGAAGGTCGAGATGGCATCGGACGAGAGGAGTCGACCGTCCACGTCTACCTTCCCCCCAAGCTCCTGGAGCAGTACATCGAGCCGAATGAGGTTCTCCGGATCGGGGTCGGGAACGACGTCCACGTCACGGGTCCCACGGACATACCCCCAAGCGTTAACGGCAAGGCCTCCGACCAAGACAAACCGGACCTTCGCCTTCGTCAGCCGCTCCAGCAATTCACGCAAGCCCAACGAGCTCGAAGTCACGGCCGCCGCGCGCCCCCGGTGAAGGTGGAGAGAAATTCGCTTAGGGCCAAGCCTTCAGCCAGGTTGACAGCCATAGGCCTTTGCGCGTCTTCCAGCAGCCGGCGACGGC
>JALZHV010000263.1 GCA_030860625.1 Actinomycetota bacterium | reverse complement strand
GGCCAGCGCCTGGGCGGTCAGTCGTTCGGCAAGCGGCGCGGTACTGCGCAGAGGCCCGCTATCCCTTGACGTCGAGGAGGTCGATCACGAACACCAGGGTGGAGTTCGGTTTGATCGAGCCGACTTCCTGTTCGCCGTAGCCGAGGTCGGGCGGGATCACCAGCTCGCGGCGGTCGGAGACCTCCATGCCGAGGATCCCTTCTTCCCAGCCGGGGATGACTTCGCCTTTGCCGAGCGTGAGGGTGAGCGGTTCGCCCTGGTCCCAGGAGGAGTCGAACTTCTTTTTGGTCTCGTAGTCGTAGCCGACGTACTGGACCGTGATCGTGCTGCCGGGGGTGGCGGCGTTCCCGATCCCGTCCCAGATGTCCTGGACGGCGAGGAAGTCAGGCGGAGGGCCTTCGGGCCAGACCGGCTTGGGCTCCTCGCCCACCAGGCCGTTCGGCTTGAATTTCAGTTCTTTTTCTTCTTTGATCGGCGGCGACCCGACCGGGATCCGGAAGGGCTTCTCGGCCGAGGGGCCGGTCGAGTCGGTCGAGGAGTCGTCTCCCCCGCAACCGGCGAGCAGCAGCGCGAATACCGCGCCAATGATCAGAAGAACTCTCCGCATCGGCGGGCATATTAAGCGAATCCCCCTGACCATGTCCAGAGCTTCTTCAACGCCGCCGCTTGGGCAGCGCGTCCACCGCGTCGGCGGCGATCTTCAGCACCACCCCGCGCTCGTAGATCGCCTCCACCTCCGGCGCGTCGACGAAGCGGTGGCCGCCCGGCCCCCAGCTGGTGTCGAAGACGATCCCGTCGAACATGTTGGCCTCGGGCGCCGCCAGCACCTTGACGACCCGCCCGAGCTTCTCGCCGTCGCTGGAGAAGACGGCGATCCCGCGCTGCGCCACCAGGTAGGAGATCGGGTGGCCGAGATCCTCCATCGAGCCGAGCGTAGCGAAGCCTGCCCTCCTCCCCGGCGGGTCTAGACTGGCCGCCGGGAGACCAACTCGCACGGGGAGGAAACAAGATGGGCCTGAATCTCGCATCGATCGTCACCGAGAGCGCCGAGCGGGCGCCGGCCGCCGTTGCCGTCCGCCTCGGGCCGCTGGAGCTGACCTACGCCGACCTCGACGACCGCAGCGCCCGCCTGGCGACGCTGCTGCGCGAGAAAGGCGTCCAGTCGGGCGACCGCGTCGGCGTGATGCTGCCCAACGTCCTCGAATTCCCGATCGCCTACTACGGCGTCCTCCGCGCCGGCGGCGTCGTCGTGCCGATGAACGTGCTGCTGAAGCGGCGCGAGATCGCCTTCTACCTCGAGGACTCCGGCGCGAAGCTGCTGCTCGCCTGGCACGGGTTCGGTGAGGAGGCCCGCGAGGGCGCCGCCGAGGCGGGCGCCGAGCTGATCGAGGTCGAGCCCGAATCCTTCGCCGAGCTGCTCGGCGGCCAGGAGCCGACCCCGGAGCTGGCCGAGACCGACGAAGGCGACACGGCGGTGATCCTCTACACCTCGGGCACGACCGGCAAGCCGAAGGGCGCCGAGCTGACCCACTTCAACCTCCACCGCAACGCCCTGATCGCCTCCGAGACCACCTGCACGATCGAGGAAGGGGACGTCGTCCTCGGCTCGCTGCCGCTCTTCCACTCCTTCGGCCAGACGGTCAGCATGAACGCCTCGATGCGGAAGGGCGCGACCCTGACGCTGCTGCCCAAATTCGACCCCGGCGAAGCGCTGGAGATCATGCAGCGCGACCGCGTCACCCACTTCTACGGGGTGCCGACGATGTACGGGGCGCTGCTCCACCACCCCGAGCGCGAGAGCTTCGACACCTCGCCGCTGCGGATCTGCGTCACCGGCGGCGCCGCGATGCCGGTCGAGGTGCTGCGCGGGTTCGAGGACGCCTTCGGCTGCGAAGTGCTCGAGGGCTACGGCCTCTCGGAGACCTCGCCGGTGGCGAGCTCCAACCACCCCGGCCGCCCGCGCAAGCCCGGCTCGATCGGCACGCCGCTGCGCGAGGTCGAGATGAAAGTCGTCGACGAGAACGACGAGGAGGTGGCGCAGGGCGAGGTCGGCGAGATCGTGATCCGCGGCCACAACGTGATGAAGGGCTACTGGCAGCGCCCCGACGCGACCGAGGAGGCGATGCGCGGCGGCTGGTTCCACACCGGCGACATGGCCAAAGTCGACGAGGACGGCTACTTCTTCATCGTCGACCGCAAGAAGGACATGATCATCCGCGGCGGCTACAACGTCTACCCGCGCGAGGTCGAGGAGATCCTCTACGAGCACCCGAAGATCCGCGAAGCCGCCGTGCTCGGCGTCCCCCACCCCGAGTGGGGCGAGGAGATCGGCGCCGCCGTCGTCTGCCACGAGGGCGAGGAGCTCGACCCCGAGGAGGTCAGCGGCTACGTCAAGGAGCGGATCGCCGCCTATAAGTACCCGCGGATCGTCTGGTTCATGGACGACCTCCCGAAGGGGCCGACGGGGAAGATCCTCAAGCGCGAGATCGAGGTCCCGGCCGCCGCCGACACTGGCGCCACCGGCTGAGACCTGTTTTACTCAGGAATCTCCAAGCGCTCCAGTCCGCGCTTGGAGTTCCACAGCAGCGCGCTTGGGAGGCGCCTGCGCTGAGATAAGGAGAGAAGCATGGTCCGTAGACGACTGAAGGCGTTCGCGACCGCGATCGCCCTCTGCATCGCCGGGTTGGCGCTCACCCCCGCCAGCTCGCTCGCCCTCGACCCGATCCTGTTCGTGCACGGCTGGAACGGGAGCGCCTCGAACTGGAACACGATGGTGTCCAGGTTCGAAAAAGACGGCTACCCGAAATCGTATTTGAGCACCTACACCTACGAAAGCAGCTCGAGGTCAAACAAAACAATTGCCGCGGATGACGTGAAACCGCGGGTGGAAGCCCTGCTGAAAGCGACGGGCGCGACCAAGGTCGACATCCTCGCCCACTCGATGGGCAGTCTCAACAGCCGCTGGTACATCAAGTTCCTCGGCGGCGAAACGAAGGTCGATGACTGGGTCTCCTTCGGCGGTCCGAACCACGGGACCAAACAGGCCAACATCTGCTTCACCACCCCCTGCATCGAGATGAGGCAGAACTCGACGTTCCTGAACGAACTAAATGCCGGGGACGAGACGCCGGGGACCGTCAACTACGGCACCTGGTGGTCGCCCTGCGACGAATTCATCAACCCGGCCGAAAGCGTCATCTTGAGCGGCGCGACGAACACGAAAACCGCGTGCATCTCGCACCTCGCTCTGGTCAGCGACGAAACGGTCTACAAACAGGTCCGGGAATTCATCAAATAGCAGTACAGGTAAGTACTCGGAAAGAGGAGCAGGGCAGTACTGCGCGATCCTGGCTACGT
>JALZHV010000262.1 GCA_030860625.1 Actinomycetota bacterium | reverse complement strand
GTCCTGAGAGGATGGCGCGCATGGCCGACGCCGCCACCCCCGTCTACGCGCTCAACCTCTTCGACGTCGCTGACCGCGACGAGTACCTCGCCTACTCCCGCCGCTCGGCCCAGGAGGTGGCGCGCCACGGCGGCCGCGTCGTCGCCCTCGGCAGCTTCGACGAGGCGATCGTCGGCGACATCGAGCCCCGCCAGGTCCTGATCCTGGTCGAATGGCAGAGCCGCGCCCACTTCGACTCCTACCGCGACGACCCCGAGCTCGCCGACCTCCACCCCCACCGCGAAGCCGGCGGCGGCAACTACGTCTGGCACCTCTTCGACAAGCTCGAGGACCTGCGCCCGCTGTTGAAGTAGCCAGAGCCGGACTAGGCCCGCATCGCCCCGACCAGCGCCTCGAACTCGTCGCGGGTGATGCTGCAGTAACCACCCTGAACCGATTGCCCCGTCTTTCCGATTGCGGAGAGAGGGGCACCCGAATCGATCGGGACCTCGTCGACCACAGCGACCTCCGTGACGTACGGCCAGCGGTCCGCGGCATCGGCGTCCCTGTGCTCGATCACCCACTGGCGGTCGAACCGGGAGGGTTTCGTGACCCGAACCACAGCCGGACAGCAGGCAGGGCCACCGTCCCAGGCGCTGAGGTAGAGAACCATCAGATCTCCCTCCTCATAAGGCGCCTGGCGCCAGTCGCTGACCCATTCCCGGTGCCACCAGGCTTCGTCGCCGGCGCGGTGGTAGTTCGACTTGATCCAGTAGCGGCGTCCGCCGGCAGTCTTCTCGTCCTCGGCGAGGATCCGCTCGAGCTCTGGGGATGAATCGAGGGGCAAGGGATCGCCAGGTTCGGGGAGGTCGGCCGGCAGCTTCGGCAGGGGCGGCAGCTCGGCATATCTCTGGATCTGCGCGTGGGTGACTGCCTCGGCCTTCTCCCACCACTCCGCCGCCAGCGCCGACGCGGCCGATCGCTGCTCCTCGTCGAGCCGGACGCCGAGCTCGACGTTGCCTCCCTTGCCGCTCCTCAGTCCCGCGCCGGTCAGGTTGCCGGACCCGACGAGCCCCCAGGACGAATCCACCAAGCTCACCTTTGCGTGAAGGTTGGGAATGCTCGCGATCTTGAAACCGGACTCGCGTAGACCCACGAGGGCGGATGGACTTAGAACCCCCACCTGCACGCTCCGGGGCACCAGCGCCGTCAAGAGCCTCAGGTCGAGAGATGACCTCGCCGGCAGCGCCTCGCGGATATCGTCGGCGACGGGGGCGGTCAGAAAAGGGCTGACCAGCCACACCCGCTCCCGCGCATCGGCGATCCTCCCCAGCAACTCATCGCGGGCGTAAGGCACCAAGCTCTGAGCGCCGGCCGTTCCAGCGAAATCTCGATGTTTCGGGAAGTCCGATTTCAATGGGTCTCGAAGGAGTTGAAGGCGACCGTGTTCAGAGCTAGGGAGGCGTAGAGCTCGAAGAGAGTGCGCTCGATCGGATCGTCCAGCTCGATCCAGCAGACGTCCATTCCCGCGACCCGTTCTTTTGCTTCCTTGAAATGGACCGCAAAAGCCGGATCGGCCTGGAGCTTTTTTCGCGTCAGACCGATATCCAGCCCTGCCGTCGCCGCCGTCTGCTTGCCGATCAGGAAGGCGAAGGAAGCCTCGTTCTCAGCAGAACTCGCCCGCGTATGCTCGCCGAGCCTTCGGCGCAGATCGCGGGTCTGCCCCACGTAAACGGGCTCGGCTTCAGAAAAGAGATAGATGCCCGGCACGGCCGGGACCTGCGTATGCCGATCTCGCCGCGCATTTGGCGCCGCCAGCAGCCTCCGCAGCAACTCCGGCATCCGTTCGATCACCGAGTCGAACTGCTGGATCCCCGACGGGTACATCCACGGGTGCCCGCTAAGAGCTTCAAATGGTTCAGAGACGCTCACCAGAGCGTTCTAATTGAGTACCCCGGTGTAGTCAACGCCTACGTGCGTCGCGCGACGTTTCTCACCGAGTCTGCCTCAGGCGCCCCTGTACGGGGCCCAACGACAGACTCGGCGCACAGAAGGTTCGAACCCGGCGCTACAGGTAACCCATCGGGTCGGTGGCGGCGCCGTTGATCCGGACCTCGAAGTGGAGGTGGGCGCCGAAGCTGTGGCCGGTGTTGCCGACGTAGCCGATCAGGTCGCCCTGGTTGACGCTCGCGCCCGAGGAGGTGGCGAACTGGGACTGGTGGGCGTAGCAGGTGGAGAGGCCGCCGCCGTGGTCGAGGCAGCTGTAGTTGCCGTAGCCGCCGCTTTCGTACTCGGACTGCATGAGGATCACGGTGCCGTCGGCGGCAGCGCGGATCGGGGTGCCTTCGGGGGCGGCGATGTCGATGCCCTCGTGCATCCGGCCCCAGCGCCAGCCGAAGGGCGAGGTGAAGGTTCCTTCCGTCGGCCAGATGAAGCCGGCGGCGCTCGGGGTCGGCAGCGGCCCGGCCGGCAGCGGCAGGCCGCCGGTCGCTTCGGCAACTTCCTGCTGGATCTTCGCCCGCAGGTCCTCGGCGATCTCCTCGTGGTGGTGGATCTCGCCGCGGACGCTGTCGAGGGTGCTCTTGCGCTTCGCCCGCACCGCGTGCAGGGCGTTCTCGCGCGACTCGAGCGTCGAGCGGGTGATCTCCAGCCGCTGCTCCTTGGCGGCGATCGCGTCGCGCGCCTCTTCGATCGTCAGTTTCGATTCCTTGCGGACCCGGACCAGCTTCTTCGCTTCGTCGCGCAGGGTCCGCACCCGCTCGGCCAGCGCCTCGTCGCTTTCGCGGATCGCCTCGAAGTATTCGGTGCGCGCCATCAGGTCGCCGTAGTCCTCGGAGGCGAGGACGACTTCGGCCATGTCGGTGGAGCCGTAGGTGTAGATCGCGACCAGCCGCTCGCGCAGGTTGACCAGCGCCCGCTTCAGGCGCTCGCGCAGCGTCTTCAGCCGGTCCAGCGCCTCCTGCAGTTCGGCTTCGGCCCGATCGAGTTCGGCCTGCTTGGCGGCCAGCTCTTCTTCGGCGGCGGCCTCTTCGGTCCGCAGCGCCGTGACCTGCCCTTCGAGGGCGGAGATTTCGTCGGCCATCGCTTCGATCTCGGAGGTGAGGACACCCTCCTTCTCCTCCGCGGCGTGGATCTTCGACTCGACCGCTTCCAGCTTTTCCTGCTTGGTCTCAGCGGGCGAGGAGGCGGCGACGATCCCGCCCAGGGCGAGCAGCGAGGCGCCGGTCGCGAGGAGCCACCAGAGCCGGGAACGGCGCGCTTGTGCGGTCGAATTCGGCATGTCTGCAGAGGAAAGCCGGCGAAACCACACCGGCTCAGTAGACGAACCGTAGGGCCGCCGAAGGTCTCGCGCCCCCTGGGAAGACCGCCTGCAATGCGGGTTG
>JALZHV010000261.1 GCA_030860625.1 Actinomycetota bacterium | reverse complement strand
CCGGGCGACGAAGTCCAGCCGCGCGGGCTGCGCCTCTCGATGTCGGCCGAGGGGGTGCGCGGCTACTCGGTCTCGGTCGAGACCCGCGGCCACCACCGGGTGACGATGCGCGTCCGCAAGGGGGTCCAGCTCGCCACCTACACGGTCAGGGGCACCGTCACCCGGCGCCGGATCGAGGCCGACTTCGGCCGCTTCGGGCGGGTGCGGCTGCGGTTCCGCGGCTCGCCCCGGCGCTTCGCCCCTGCCCGCACCCTCGGAGGCCTCGGGTCCCTTGCCCCGCGCCGCCGCTGCACCGGCAAGGCGCCGGAACGGGAAGTGGGCCGGTTCCGCGGCAGCCTGGAATTCGAGGGGCAGCGGGGCTTCACCCGCCTCGCGGTCGGCGAGGCGCGCGGGGAAGTGCGCCGCTTCTACCGGCGGGTCTGCGAGCGGAGGGCGCAGCCCGGGCCGCTCCGCCCCGAACCGGCGGTGGCGCGCGAACCCTTCGGCCTGAAGCTGCTCATCGCCCATGCCCGCGAGGGCGGAGTTTCGACCCGCTTCGTGGCGATCGGCTTCGAAGCCCCGTTCGGGATCCCGCAGGGGCTCTTCCCCACCTTCGTCAGCGCCAACCTCGAGGAGCGGGTCGGGCGGGTGCGGGTCACCCGCTCCGCCTTCCTGCTCGCGGATGGGGACGCGGTGCAGATCAGCCGCCGCCGGGTGAGGCCGGTCCGGGCCAGGGTCGAGCCTCCGGCTCCCTTCGGCGGCGTCGCCACCTTCAAAGGCGGGACCGGGCCTTCGCCCGCCGCCTGGACCGGCTCGCTGCGGGTGCGCCTGGCCGGCTCCGGCCGGATCCCCCTCACCGGCCCCGGCTACGACGTCTTCGTCTGCCGTGTCGCCCTCATCAGCGCCAGCGACCCCTGCCTGCGCCGCGCCGAAGCGAGCAGCCTGGCGCTGCTCAGGGCCGCAGCCCCGCTGCGGAGATAACCGCCGGTACGCTGCCCCGGTGAGGGCGCGGGGAATCATGCTGGTCATCGCCTGCTGCGCGGCGGCGCTGGCGGCCCTGCCCGCGGCCGCGAGCGCGAAGCCGGGCTACTACGTGAGCAAGGCATCCACCTTCAGCGCCCTCGACGCCCGCGGCAGCCACGGGTACAGAGTCACCGTCCTCGGCCTCGGCAAGCACGTCTCGCTCCTCGCGTACAAAGGGGCCCTCTCGGTCAGCTACACCGTGCGCGGCAAGGTCACCGAGGAGCGCCTCGAGGCCCGTTTCGGGAACCGCGGCCGGGTTTCGATGCGGCTGCAACCGACCGAGCCGCTGAAAGAGGAGGAGAACGAATCCGGGTGCAAGGGGAAGCGCCCCACCACCCAGAAGGGGATCTTCCGCGGGACGATCCGGTTCCGCGGCGAGCGGGGCTTCACCGAGATCCGCGCCGTCCAGGCAAGCGGGTACGTGTACCGCAACTACCGGCAGGTCTGCAAACGGAGCAGGCGCGACGAACCGTCCTGGCCCAAGCCCTCCGAGATTCCCGCCAGCAGCCTCAACGCCGCCTCCGACCGCGGCCAGTGGGCGCCCTGGTTCTCCGCCTTCAGGGAAGAACCGACCAAGCCCAGGCCAAACTTCTCCTCCAGCCTGGAAGAAGCCAACTACATCGCCGCCTCCGCGGAGCGGCGGGGCAGGATGACGATCTACCGCAGCGCCAGCGTCACCGCGCCCGCCGAGACCTTCACCGTCACCCCCCTCGGCGCCCGCCCCGTCTCGGCGACCGTCGCACCGCCGGCGCCGTTCAGCGGCACCGCCGCCTACGAACGGGACCCCGGGGGCGCGGGCGCGTGGTCAGGGGATCTGCGGGTCGAGCTGCCTGGCCTCGGCGAGGTGCCGCTGACCGGCTCCTCCTACCGCGCCGAGTTCTGCCGCAGCTTCGCCTGCGCCTGCCCGATCGAGCACTGCGCCTTCCTCATCGTCGGCACCGGCGGGCGCCCCGCCGCGCGGCTGTCCCGGCTCGCTACGGCAGCGGCTCCCACTCCCAGCCCTTGGCGCTGGCCAGGCTCTCTTCGCTGAGGTAGCGGCGGAACTCGTCGAGCTCGGCCGGCTCGATGCTGTAGACGTGGTCGGGTTCGGGGAAGTGGCGGCTGCGGACCTCGGCGCCGTAGCTGCGGACCGCCTCGACCATCGTCTCGTGGACGTCCGCGTAGCTCTTGACGAATTTCGCCATCGGGCCGGTGGTGATCCCGAGCAGGTCGTGGAAGACGAGCACCTGGCCGGAGGTGCCGAGGCCGGCGCCGATCCCGATCGTCGGCACCTCGAGGCGGGAGACGATCTCGGCCGTGATCGCGTCCGGCACCGCCTCGAAGACGATCGCGAAACAGCCGACCGACTGCAGCGCGAGCGAGTCCTCGAGCAGCTTGATCGCACTCTTGGCCGACTTACCCTGGGCTTTGTAGCCGCCGAGGGCGGTAGCGGTCTGCGGGGTGAGGCCGACATGGCCCATCACCGGGATGCCGGACTGGACGATCGCCCGCGCCCGCTCGACGATGACGCCGCCGGCCTCGAGCTTGACCGCCTGGCAGCCGGTCTCCTTGACCAGCCGCTGGGCGCTGCGGATCGCGTCCTCGTTGCTGGCCTCGTAGCTGCCCATCGGCAGGTCGCCGACCATCAGCGGCGTCTTCAGGCCGCGGCGGACGGCTTTGCCGAGCATCACCATCTCGTCCATCGAGACCTGCTCGGTGCCGGGGTAGCCGAGGACGACGTTGGCGGCCGAGTCGCCGACGAGGACGACGTCGACGCCGGCCGCCTCGACCACGCGCGCGGAGGGGTAGTCGTAGGCGGTGACCATCACGATCGGTTCGCCGTTGGCCTTCATCTCGGCGAGGCGGGGGAGGCTGACCGGGCGGCGGTCGCCGCCCTGGGGGGCGGTGTGGGAGCGGGCGCCGGAGCTCATTTGAGGAGAACCTCCGGGTGCGAGTCGACGGCGATCGCCTTGTTGTCGTCGTCGACGTGGACGACGACCGGGGCGTAGCGCTCGAGGTCGGTCTCGTCGTAGGCGCCGAAGGTGGCGACGATGATCTTGTGGCCGGGCTCGACCAGGTGGGCGGCGGCGCCGTTCACCTGCATCGTCCCCGAGCCTGGCTCGCCGTCGATCACGTAGGTGACAAAGCGGGCGCCGTTGTCGACGTCCCAGACGTGGACCTGCTCGTTGGTGATCATGTCGGCGCCCGCCATCAACTCGGTGTCGATGGTGATGCTGCCGATGTAGTCGACGTCGCAGTCGGTCACCGTCGCCCGGTGGATCTTCGACTTCAGCATCTGTCTCTGCACTTGTCTCCCCCTTCGCGGGCTAGGTGTCGTTGGTTGCGGTCGGTTGGATCAAGACGTTGTCGATCAGGCGCGCGGCGCCGACG
>JALZHV010000260.1 GCA_030860625.1 Actinomycetota bacterium | reverse complement strand
GTGGATCAGCGAGTAGGTGTGGATCAGCTCGATCGCGCAGGCGACCGGGAGGAAGCGCTCGGGCTCGGCGCCGAGAGCGCGGGCAGTGGCCAGCGCGAGGACGGGCCGCACCCGCTTGCCGCCGGCCAGCAGCGAGTACCGCATCGCCTCCTCGAGCCCGGCGGTCGAGGCGGCGGCGGAGAAGCTCAGTTGGGCGAGGGCGTCGTCGACCAGCCCGCGCAGGTCTTCGGGGTAGCTCACTCGGAGCTTGCCTGCCGCCGCGCCTCGCGGTTGGCCTCCTCGACCGCCTCGGAGGAGAGGTCGGCGGCCTCGGCCGCGAGCTGGGCGGCGCGCTCGTCGCTGACCTCCTCGCTCTCCAGCTCGGCGGTGATCTGGCGCAGGCGCTCGGAGATTTCGCGCAGGCGGATGCTCATTTGGCCGGCTCCCGTGCGCGCACGACCGCGCCGAGGATGCCGTTGACGAACTTCGGCGCGTCGGCGCCGCAGTACTCCTTGGCCAGCTCGACCGCCTCGTTGATCGCGACCTCGTGCGGGGTGTTCATGAATTCGATCTCGTACAGCGCCACCCGCATCACGTTCATGTCGAGCGGCGCGATCCGGTCCACCGTCCAGCCCTTGGCGTGCGAGGCGATGATGTCGTCGAGCTCTTCGCGGTGCTCGTCGACGCCCTCGGCCAGTTCCCGCGTCAGCGGGCGCGCCTCGCCGAGCAGGTCCTCGAGGGAGTGGCCGGTCACGTCCCGTTGGTAGTTGGCGAAGACGGCGTCGCGCCGCTGGTCAGACCTGCGCATATCTGCATTCTTCCAGCGCGAGCCCGCGGACTCAGGCGCGGGAGATGTACTCGCCGCTGCGGGTGTCGACCCGGACCGTTTCGCCCTCTTCGATGAAGAGCGGGACCTGGACGACGACGCCCGACTCCAGGGTCGCCGGCTTGTTGCCGCCGCCCGAGGCGGTGTCGCCTTTGAGGCCGGGGTCGGTCTGGGTGACCTTCATCTCGATCGCGCTCGGCACCTGCACGTCGCTCGGTTTCTCATCGACGAAGAGGACGTCGACCTCGTCGTTGGCCAGGACCCACTGCATCGAGCCCCCGAGCGAGTCCTTGGGGATTTCGATCTGGTCGTAGTCCTGGAGGTCCATGAAGACCGCCGCCTCGCCCGAGTCGTAGAGGTACTGCATCTTTTTCGATTCGGTCCGGACCGGACGGAACTTCTCCCCCGCCCTGAAGGTTTTGTCGATCACCGACCCGTCCTCGATCCGCCGCAGCTTCGTCCGCACGAAGGCCCCGCCCTTGCCCGGCTTCACATGCTGGAACTCGATGATCTTCCAGATCTTCCCGTCGATCTCGATGTGGGTCCCGTTCTTGAATTGGTTGGTGCTGATCACGACGCGGGACCCTATTGAAGTCTCCGCTGCGCCGCCCGATGCGCGCGAAGGCCGGAGCGGGGACCCACGGCGATCCAGACGCACTTGGCCGGCGCGCCGTCGTTGGGCTCGTTTCGGTAGATCAGCCGGAAGCGCGGCTTGCCCCTGTAGCCACCGACGTCGAAGCGGATGCGCCGGCACTCGCTCAGCTCGCTTCAGCGCCTCGACCTCAGCCCGGTGAGCGGGATCGGCGCCGCCTGCGACCGCCGTCAGCTCGGCGATGTCTCCTTGACTCCCTCGGCAAGCTCGACCTTGACCTCGGAAGCTGCGTTGCCACCCACGGTCTCTAGCGAACGTCGATGCCGAGATCGGCGAGGGCCTGCTCGCCGTCTTCGGTGCGCTGGGCGGCGCCGCTGCGTATGCGCTCGGCCGCGAGGGCTCCGACTTCGTCGTCGGCCTGCCGGTCCTGGATGGCGGCGATCTCGCCCTTCATCTCCCGCATCTGAGCTTCGAGGTCGCTCAGCATCTCGAAGAGCTGCCTGGATCTGTTCCTTCGAAGGAGTGGCATCGAATGCAGAATAGCCGCGGCGTCCGCCGTAACCACGGCTTTTGTCACGTCAACTCGTAGCCAGTCTCCGCACGGCTTCCTCGGGATCGCGGAAGACCTCGCCGCGGGCGAATTTGTCGGTGGTGAGCTCCCATAGCCAGGCGACGGGCATGTCGCGGATGCCGAGCTGGCGGCTGCGGGCGTAGACGCGGCCGCGGACTAGGAGGGATTGGTCGTGGCGCTCGACGACCTTGGGGGTGATCAGGAGCTCGTCCCAGGCCTGCTCGACGTCGAGGAGGTATTCGTGCAGGCCGGTGGGGCCGATGTAGGGAGCCTCGCGGCCGACCTCCTGGGCGGTCCCGATCGGGAAGAACTCCATTTTCTGGTCGCAGACGGCGACGATCTCGTCGATGTCGCGGCGGTTGAAGGCCGCATAGAGACGTTCGACCAGCTCGCGCTCTGCCTTGGGGGCCGGTTCGGCGTCCGGCGAGGCGGGGCCGATGGCGATGATCGCGGCGTCGTCCTCCATCGCGCCGCCGGTGAACTCGTGCAGCGCGCCCTCGATCTGCTGTGAGGCGAGGGCGGGGCTCGGGACCCCAGCCAGCGTCGCCCGCAGTCGCTCCTCGCCGAAGCGCCCGTCCTTGCCGGGGGCCTCGGTGATCCCGTCGGTGATCACGACCAGCTGCTGGCCGTGGGCGACCGCGGTCTCCTCGATCCTCCAGTCCTCGTCGGCGAAGGCTCCCAGGACCGGCGCCGGGGAGCTCGCCTCGCGGACCGAGTCCCCGTCGACCAAGAGCGGCGGCGGGTGGCCGGCGACGGCGAGGCGGACCGGCTCGCTCGGGTCTTCGGTGATCGTCATCGCCGCGACGCTGCAGAGCGGGGTGCCGCTGCGCGCCAGCAGCTCCCGGTTCAGGGTCCGCAGCGCGACCACCGGGTCGCCGGTCAGCGCGGCGGCGGTGCGCAGCGTGTAGCGGGCGTGGGCGGTGACGGCGGCGGCGTGGGCGCCGCGCCCGGTGACGTCGCCGATCACCACCATCCAGCCGCCGGCGATCCGGAAGGCGTCGTAGAAGTCGCCGCCGATTTCGTTCTCGGCCCCCGCCGGCCGGTACATCGCCGCCACCGACCAGCCGGGGATGTGCGGGAGCGGCGGCGGCAGCAGGCCCCGCTGCAGGGTCTCGGCGATCTCGGCCCGTTCGCGGTCGCTGCGCTCGAGCTCGGAGAAGAGGCCGGCGTTGTCGAGCGCCAAGGCAACGCGCCCGGCGAGGACGCCAGCGAAGTCGATGTCGCCGCGGCGGTAGCGCCGACGCGGGCGCCTCACCCCCACGGTCAGCATCCCCATCGCCCGGCCGCGCGCTCGCAGTTCCACCGTCACCCCCGAGCGGATCGCCAGGCCGCGCAGGAACTCGAAGTCCTCCTCGCCGGCGGCGATCTCCCGCAGGTCCTCGTCGGTGACGTATTCGAAGGCGC
>JALZHV010000259.1 GCA_030860625.1 Actinomycetota bacterium | reverse complement strand
CTCCCAGAGGCTCCAGAGACCACGCTCCGAAGCACCTGGTGCGACTCAGCTGCGCAACGGTCTCTGGGAGAGGGTCACCGCTCCCTCACCCGCCTGCGAGCTACTGCCGGTACTTGCTGCGCTTCTGGGGATAAGTCCTGAACACGTGATCCCAGATCGGCGTGGAGACGCCGTAGCCGTAGCTGTGATCCTGGAAGTGGTGGCGCATGTGATGTTCGCGCAGACGCTTGGCGAACTGCGTCTTCGGAACGGCGTGATGGACGTAGTAGTGGGTGTAGTCGTAGAAGAGGTAGCCGAGGATGAAGCCGGCGAACACGGGGAAGGCGGCGTCGCCGAGGGCGAGGTAGAAGGCGGCGAAGAAGAGGGCCGCCAGCGGGATCGAGACCGACGGCGGCATCACCAGCCGCATCTTGTCGTTGGGGTGATCGTGGTGGACGCCGTGGATGATGAAGTGCATGCGGCGCCCGAAAGCGTTGTCCGGCTCCCAGTGGAAGACGAGGCGGTGCAGCCAGTACTCGGTCAGGGTCCAGATCGCGATCCCGGCCAGGGTCAGCAGCGCCAGCTGCCAGGCCGCGTAGCCGCGATCGGCCCCAAGCCACTCCATCGCCACCACCACCGGGACGAAGACGATCGCCGGGACCGCGGGGTGGACGCGGGAGAAGAAGTTGAGGAATTCGCTTTTGAATAGCGGGGGAGAAGCGGAGAGCTTCTCCGTGCGGGAATGACCCTCCATCGGCGTGGATGTTAGCGCCGGGCACCCGCGTTCCCGCAAGACGCAGGGAAGCTGTGACGAAGCTGTTTCAAAGAGGTAGCGATTTGCGGAATCGGCCCCTGCGCCTACCCCGGGGCGGTGCAAATATGCCCGCCGTGCCGCGCAAGCCAAAACCACCAACCTGCGATGACTGCTATTTCCGGAAAAACCTCCTCTGCGCCCTGGAGCTGAACGAGGCCTGCACCACCTTCCGGCCGAACCGCCCCGAGGGCCTCGTCCCACCGCGCCAGCCAGTCCTCCTCATGCGGGCCCCGCGCTGGGCCTCCCGCACCGCATAGTCGCTCCTGAAAGAACCCGCCGACCGCAGCGGGTTATTTTGTGCGCGTGCCGCAACGGGACCTCTTCGCAGACTTCGCGCGGATGCGCCGGGAGATGGACCAGGTGATGGGCGATTCCTGGAGCCGCACCCGGTACGTGACCCGCCGCACCCGCGGCTTCTCCCCCAACATCGACGTCTACTACTGCGGCGACCCGCAGCGGGCGATCGTCAAGGTCGACCTCGCCGGCGTCGAGCTCTCCGAGGTCGGGATCGAGGTCAGCGGCCGCCAGCTGGCGATCTTCGGCGAGCGGCAGGTGCAGGAGACCGAAGGCCGCGTCTACCAGCAGATCGAGATCCCCTCGGGCCCGTTCCGGCGCGTCGTCGAGCTGCAGGTCGAGGTCGACGCCGAGCGCGCCACCGCCACCTACGAGGAGGGCATCCTGCGGATCGAGCTGCCGCTGCGTGAGCCCGGCGAGACCACGCGACGGGTCCCGATAGGTCGCAAGTGATGGAGGGGACTCCCGTCCTCGAGGTCGTCGACTCGCCGCTCGACGCGGAAGACGCGATCCGCGCCCACCAGCCGCTGCCGGAGGCGCTGCCGGTCCTGCCGCTGCGGGACACCGTCACCTTCCCCGAGACCCTGGCGCCGCTCGCGGT
Organism: Actinomycetota bacterium; assembly: GCA_030860625.1. Classification (GTDB taxonomy): domain Bacteria; phylum Actinomycetota; class Thermoleophilia; order Solirubrobacterales; family 70-9; genus VAYN01. Next base: position 1,690 of record JALZHV010000259.1, on the reverse strand, counting down.
CGGCCAGGAGCGCTCGATTCAGCTGATCGACGACGTCCTCGGCACCAACCGGATGCTGGTGATGGTCACCGCCAAGGACCCCGAGAACGAGGTGCCGGGGCCCGACGACCTCTACGGGGTCGGCGTCGTCGGCGCCGTCGCCCGCATGGTCAAGGTCCCCGACGGGACGCTGCGGATCCTCGTCCAGGGGATGCAGCGGGTGAAGCTGGGCGCTTTCGTCGCCGAGCAGCCCTACATGGTCGCCCGGATCGGCGAGCTCCCTGACGTGATTGAGCCGACCCCGGAGCTGGAGGCGCTGAGCCGCAACGTCCAGCGCACCTTCTCGGAGATCATCGAGCAGATCCCCTATCTGCCCGAGGAGCTGCAGATGGCGGTCGCCAACATCGAGGACCCCTCGGCGCTCGGTCACCTGATTGCCGGGGCGCTGCGGATCGGCACCGAGGAGAAGCAGAAACTGCTCGAAGAGGTCGACGTCGCCCAGCGGCTGCGCCACCTCCTGCGGATCCTCGCCCGCGAGCTCGAGGTCGTCCAGCTTGGGACCCAGATCCAGACCCAGGTCCAGTCCGAGATGGAGAAAGGCCAGCGCGAGTTCTTCCTCCGCCAGCAGCTGAAAGCGATCCAGGAGGAGCTCGGCGAAGAGGACGAGCAGCAGGCCGAAGCGAAGGAACTGCGGGAGCGGATCGAGGCGGCGGAGCTGCCCGAGCACGCGCTCAAGGCTGCCGAGCGTGAGCTCTCGCGGCTGGAGAAACTGCCGCCCGCCGCCGCCGAGCACGGCGTCATCCGCACCTACCTCGAGTGGCTGGTCGACCTGCCGTGGTCGAAGGAGACCGAGGACAACCTCGACCTCGCCCACGCCCGCGAGGTCCTCGACGCCGACCACTACGACCTGGAGAAGATCAAGGACCGGATCCTCGAGTACCTGGCGGTGCGCAAGCTCAACCCCTCCTCGCCGGGGCCGATCCTCTGCTTCGTCGGCCCGCCCGGGGTCGGCAAGACCAGTCTCGGCAAATCGATCGCCAAGGCGCTCGGCCGCGAGTTCGAGCGGATCTCGGTCGGCGGCGTCCGCGACGAGTCGGAGATCCGCGGCCACCGCCGCACCTACATCGGCGCGATGCCGGGGACGATCGTCCGCGCCCTCCGCGACGCCGGCTCCCGCAACCCCGTCTTCATGATCGACGAGATCGACAAGATGGGCTCCGACTTCCGCGGCGACCCCGCCTCGGCGATGCTCGAGGTGCTCGACCCGGCCCAGAACGACAGCTTCCGCGACCACTACCTCGACCTCGAGTTCGACCTCTCCGACGTCGTCTTCATCGCCACCGCCAACGTCCTCGACACGATCCCGGGGCCGCTGCTCGACCGGATGGAGACGATCGAGCTGGCCGGCTACACGCTGGAGGAGAAGCGCCACATCGCCCGCCGCTACCTGGTCCGGCGCCAGATCGAGGCCAACGGCCTCAAGCCCTCGCAGATCGAGTTCGCCGACGCGGCGCTGACCGCGATCATCGAGGAGTACACGCGAGAGGCCGGCGTCCGCCACCTCGAGCGCCAGATCGGGACGGTCTGCCGCAAGGTCGCGCGGCGCATCGCCGAGGGGCGCACCGAGACCGTCCGCGTCACGCCGAAGAACCTGCACGAGTTCTTGGGCGCGCCGAAGGTGATGCCCGAGGAGATTCTCAAGCGCGACCAG
>JALZHV010000258.1:1107-3389 GCA_030860625.1 Actinomycetota bacterium | reverse complement strand
CCTCGTAGGAACCGGTCACCGGCTGGGATGGCACCCCGCGCATCCTACGCGCCTGCGAGGTGGCGCCCGCGTGCCTGCGCTCCTGATGAGAGGCGCCGCAGCCCTGGTCATCCCCCTTGCCCAATGGCATACTCGGGTGTATGCGGACGCATGGGTGCATCCACTCGGGCGGCGATCTGGGCTCCGATGCCCACGCCTGCTGGGCGTTCGACGAGGGGCAGGAGTTCTTCGACGCCTCGGTCGAATACCTGAGCGACGGTCTGCGGTCGGGCCAGCGCCTGGCCTTCGTCGGGAGCGAGCCGGTGGCCGAGCAGCGCGAGCGGCTCGCCGCGCTCGGGGACGTCGGCGGGATGATCGACCGGGGGTCGCTGCAGCTCTACGAGCTCACGGACCTCTACGCGATCGGCCAGCCGCTTGACTCCGATCGCCAGCTCGCCGCCTACAGCGCCGCCACCGACGGCGCCCTCGCCGCCGGCTACACCGGCCTGCGGGTCGCCGCCCAGGTCACCGACCTGATCGCCGAGCCCAACTGCTGGGACGCCCACGTCCGCTGGGAGACCGTCGCCGACCGCTACATGTCGGAACGGCCGATGTCTGCCCTCTGCGGCTACCGGCGCGGCTCGGCGCCGGACCGGATCCTCGCCGACGTCGCCGCCGTCCACCCCGCCACCAACGAGGACGAAAAGACCGTCCCGTTCCACCTCTTCACCGAATCGGGGGAGGTCGTGCTGGCCGGGGAAGTCGACCTCTTCTCGGCCGAGAGCCTCGACCGCATCCTCGAGGTCGCCTACCGCGACGAAGAGTCCCTCTCGCTCGACCTCGGCCAGCTCGGCTTCATCGACCACCACGGCCTCGAGACCCTTGCCACCCACACCGAGCGCCTCGCCACCGAAGGGGAATGCGCGGTCCGCAACGCGCCCCCCGCAGTCGAACGTCTATGTGAGCTACTCGAACTGAAACTGTGACGGCAGCCTCACCGCAAGGAGGTGGCTACCGCCACGAGGCGCTGTTCTACGCCAGCAGCGAGGACTTCCTCCGGCAGAGCGTCGCCTTCGTCGAAGAGGGGATCGCCGCCGACGAGGCGGTGCTGATCGCCCTCCCCCGCCACAGCCGCGAGCTCCTGCGCGAGGCCCTGGGGCCGGCCGTCGAACGGGTGCAGATGCTGGAGATGGAGGAGGCGGGGCGAAACCCCGGGCGGCTGATCTCGACCTGGCGCGACCTCCTCGACGGCATCGGCTCCTCGGGCAAACGGGTGCGGGGGCTCGGCGAACCGGTCTGGGCTGACCGCTCGCCGGCCGAGATCGACGAGTGCCACCGCCACGAGTGCCTGATCAACCTCGCCTTCGGCGGCGAGCCGGGACTGACCTTCCTCTGCCCCTACGACGTCAGCACCCTCGACGATGAGACGATCGCCGAGGCCGAGCGCACCCACAGCCAGCCGATCGGCCGCCCCGCCGCCGAGTTCGCGGACCTGCTCTCCGGCTCGCTGCCGGAACCGGACGGCCCCGCGGCGACGATGTGCTTCGGCAAAGCCGACCTGCGCGAGGTGCGCCGGCTCGTCTCCGAGCGCGCCGGCACCGCCGGCCTCGACGCCCGCCGCGGCGAAGACCTCGTCCTCGCCGTCTGCGAGATCGCCACCAACAGCGTCCAGCACGGCGGCGGCGAGGGCAACCTGCGGATCTGGGACGAGGAGGGCGAGCTCGTCTGCGACGTCCGCGACGCCGGCCGGATCCGCAACCCCCTGGCCGGTCGGGAACGTCCCCCGGTCGAGCAGCCGGGCGGCCGCGGCCTCTGGATCGCCAACCAGCTCTGCGACCTGGTCCAGGTCCGCTCCGGCGAGGACGGGACCCACGTTCGCCTGCGGATGTCCCTGGGTACCGAAGCCGAAGATGAGCCCTCCCCAGCCCAGCGGTATGACGGTACGCGCGCGCAACAACGTCACTGAGCACGGCCCGCCCGAGGCGCAGCCGATCCTCTTCGCGCACGGCTTCGGCTGCGACCAGAACATGTGGCGCTTCGTCCACCCCCGCTTCGAGGACGACTACCGGGTCGTCCTCTTCGACCACGTAGGCGCCGGCGGCTCCGACCTCTCCGCCTACGACGCCGAGCGCTACTCCTCGCTGCGGGGCTACGCCGAGGACGTGCTCGAGATCTGCCGCGAGCTCGACCTCCGCGACGTCGTCTTCGTCGGCCACTCGGTCAGCGCGATGATCGGCGTCCTCGCCGCCGCCGAGGAACCGGACCGCTTCGCCAAGCTCGTCCTCGTCGGCCCCTCCCCCCGC
>JALZHV010000258.1:0-1097 GCA_030860625.1 Actinomycetota bacterium | reverse complement strand
CGACGAGGGCTACGTCGGCGGCTTCGACCGCGAGGACATCGAGGGGCTGCTCGACTCGATGGACAGCAACTACCTCGGCTGGTCGAGCCAGATGGCGCCGGTGATCATGGGCAACGCCGAGCGGCCCGAGCTCGGCGAGGAGCTGACCAACAGCTTCTGCCGCACCGACCCGGAGATCGCCCGCAGCTTCGCCCGCGTCACCTTCATGTCCGACAACCGCGAGGACCTGGCGAAGGTGGACGTGCCGAGCCTGGTCCTGCAGTGCTCCGAGGACGCGATCGCGCCCGAGGAGGTCGGCCGCTACGTCGAGCGCGAGATGCCCGACGCGCGGCTGGTGATGCTGGACGCGGTCGGCCACTGCCCCAACCTGAGCGCGCCGGAGGAGACCGCCGCCGCGATCGAGGAGTTCCTGCGCGGGTGAGCGAGCGGGTCGGGGACGAGCTCCTCGAGCCGAGCGCCGAGGACCTCTTCGAGAACGCCCCCTGCGGCTACCTCTCGACCACCCTCGACGGGCTGATCCTCAAGGTCAATCGCACCTTCGAGGACTGGACCGGGCTCGGGCGCGAGGGCCTGGTCGGTAAGAAGCGCTTCGCCGAGCTGCTGGCGCCGGGCGGGCGGATCTACCACGAGACCCACTACGCGCCGCTCCTGCGGATGCAGGGCGAGGCGCGCGAGATCGCCCTGGAGATCATGCGCGCCGACGGCTCGCGGCTGCCGGTGCTGGTCAACTCGGTGGTGGTCGACGGGCCGGAGGGCGAGCCGCGGGTCATCCGCACCACGATCTTCGACGCCAGCGACCGACGCCGCTACGAGGAGGAGCTGCTGCGGGCGCAGCGGCGCGAGCGCGAGATCGCCCAGCAGCTGCAGCGGAGCATGCTGGCCGGGGAGCTGCCTAGCGCGTCCGGGTTCGAGGTCGGCACCGCCTACCGGCCCGCCGAGCGCGAGCTCGACATCGGCGGCGACTGGTACGACGCCTTCTGGCTCAGCGACGACAGGGTCGGGCTGGTGATCGGCGACGTGGTCGGTCGCGGCGTCGGGGCCGCGGCGGCGATGGGACAGCTGCGCAGCGCGATGCGCGCCCTCGCCTCGACCGGGCT
>JALZHV010000257.1 GCA_030860625.1 Actinomycetota bacterium | reverse complement strand
AAGCCGAGGAGGGGCGCGTCGCGCTGCAGCTCCCGGCGGGGTGGGACTGGCGCGGCGTCCGCGCCTGCGTCGCCTCCGCCCTCGGGGTCCCCGGCCAGAGCGTCAACGCCGCCTTCACCGCCTGAGGCGGCTACCCTCAGCGGATGCGGATCGACGAGATCATCGCCGCGCAGCGGCCGACCTTCTCCATCGAGTTCTTCCCGCCGAAGACGGCGGAGGCGACCGAGCAGCTCTACGAGACGGCGCGCGAGCTGCGGGCGCTGGAGCCGGACTTCGTCTCGGTCACCTACGGCGCGGGGGGCGCGAACCGCGACGGCACGGTCGAGGTGACGAAGGCGCTGAAGGACGAGATCGGATTCGAGACGATGGCCCACCTCAGCTGCGTCGGGGAGACGACCGAGGGGCTGGCGCAGACGCTCGACCGGATCGAGGCGGCCGGGATCGAGAACGTCTTCGCCCTGCGCGGCGACCCGCCGCGAGGGCAGGAGGACTTCGTCCAGCCCGAGGGCGGGCTCGGCAGCGCCGCCGAGCTGGCGGCCTTCATCTCCGCCGGCTGGGACTTCGGGATCGGCGGCGCCTGCTTCCCGGAGGTGCACCCGGAGGCGCCCGACCTCGACACCGACCTGCGCTACCTGAAATCGAAGGTCGACGCCGGGGCGAGCTTCCTGATCACGCAGCTCTTCTTCGACAACCAGGTCTACTTCGACTTCGTGCGGGCGGCGCGCGAGCGGGGGATCGAAGTGCCGATCCTAGCCGGGGTGATCCCGGTCGCCAGCTTCGCCCAGACGAAGCGGATCTGCGACCTCTGCGACGCCAGCATCCCGCCGCACCTGGAGACGGCCTTCCAGGCGGCCGGCGAGGATCCCGAGCTGGAGTTCCAGCTGGGGGTCGCCTACGCGGCCCAGCAGTGCGCCGAGCTCTTGATCGCGGGCTGTCCCGGGATCCACTTCTACGCGCTCAACAAAGCCCCCTCGACGCGGGCGATCCTGGGGGCGCTGAAGGCCTCGCGTCCCTGGGAGCGGGTACGTGGCGACGCCGCCGCGGTCGAGCGGGCAAAATAGGCAACCCATGGGCAAGGGAGAGCGCGAAAGAGAACGGCTCCGCCAAGAGCGGATCGAAGCCGAAGAACGCGAAAAGCGCAGCGGCAGCAACCGTCTGCTCATCACCTACGCCGTCGCCTCGACCGCGGTCCTGGCGATCGCGGTGCTGGCCTTCGTCCTGATCAGCGGCGGCGGCACCGAGGGCGACGCTCACATCAACACGCGGCAGGAAATGGGCTCGACCAACGGCGTCGAGCCCGACGAGCGCGCCGGGACCGAGGTGCCGGCGACCAAAGTCTTCGACCTTGACGAAGCGGCGAAACAGGCCGGCTGCGACGTGCAGCTGAAACTGAAAGACGAGGGGAGCACCCACCTCCCGCAGAACTCGCCGCCGCCGATCTACAAAACCTCCCCGCCGACCTCCGGCGACCACGTCGAACCGCCCTACCAGCAGGCCGACGGCGCCTACGCCGAGACCCCGGACCCGCTCAACGTCGTCCACTCGCTCGAGCACGGGCGGATGGCGATCCAGTACAAGAGCAGCCTGCCCGAGAAAGAGCAGCTGGAACTGAAGGGGCTCTACGACACGATGTACGGCGCCTCGCTGCTCTACCCCAACGACAAAATGCCCTACGAGGTCGCGGCGACGACTTGGACCAACCTGATCGGCTGCCGCGAATACAAAGGCGCGATCACGCTCGACGCGATCCGCGCCTTCGGTCGCCTGACCTGGGGCAAATACGGCGGCGAGCCCGTCGAAGCCTTCACCTTCACCGGCCCGACCCCCGCGAAACCCGACGAAGGCTGAGCGGCGGCGCCGAGCCGCTTGGGTCGTGGACGGGAAAGAGCAGCCCCGTAAGCGGCTGATCCTCGCCTTCGCGACGGTTCTGGCGATCGCGGCGCTGGGCCTCGTCCTCGTCGGCTGCGGCGGCGGGGGCGACGACACCGGAGGCGGTGGCGACGCTCCCGCCGTCAAGGTCCCCGCCGACGCCCCCGAGGGCAGCGCCCACATCAACCCGCGGCAGGAAATCGGCTTGACCAACGGCGTCAGGCCGGACGAACGCGAAGGGACTCCGCCGAAGCCGCCGCAGGTGACGGACCTGCGGGAGGCGGCGGACCGAGCCGGCTGCCGGCTGATGCTGCACCTCAGGGACGAGGGGCACCTCCACCTTCCGCCGAACTCGCCTCCCAAATACAAGACCAACCCGCCGACCTCGGGCAACCACGTCGAGCCGCCCTACCAGCAGGCCGACGGCGCCTATGCGGAGCCGCCGGACCAGCTCAACGTCGTCCACTCCTTGGAGCACGGCCGGCTGGCGATCCAGTACAAGCCGAGCCTGCCCGAGAAAGAGCAGCTGGAGCTGAAGGGGCTCTACGACACGATGTACGGGGCGACGCTGCTCTTCCCCAACGGCGAAATGCCCTACGAAGTCGCGGCGACGACCTGGACCAACCTGATCGGCTGTCCCCGCTGGGAAGGGCAGAAGACCCTCGACGCGATTCGTGCCTTCGGGAAAGAGACCTGGGGCAGATACGGCGGCGAGCCGGTGGAAGCGTTCACCTTCGACGGGCCCACCCCGGCGGAACCCGAAGAACCGGCCGTGAGTGAGTAGCGCCTAAGCGCGGTAGGCGGGGAAGAAGCCGCCGGCGTCGCGGCCGGCGCTGAGCCGCGCGTACTTCTCCCGGTCGCAGACGAGCTCCGAGGTGAGCCAGGTCTGGCGACGGTTGGCGAAGCCGCGCTTGAACTCCTCGAGCGCGTCGCCGGGCCTGATGCCGCCGCCGAGGTTGAGCGGGAGGCCGAGCTCCGAGGAGTGCTCGACGAGACGGACAACGACGTTCTTCATCGGCGCGGCGCGCAGGTGCGAGTCAGCGCTGCCGCTGAGGTAGTAGTGCAGGTAGCCGTCGCTGACCACGGCGATCGAAGCGGCGGCCAGCTCGCCCTCGGGATCGTGCGCGAGCGCGAGCCAGGTGCGCTCGGCTTCGAGAACGCGGTCGAAGTAGGCGGCGCCAAAGAAGTAATGCTCCGCCGCGCTCGTGCGCCGCATCGTCTGTTCGTAGACGTCAAGGAGGCCGGCCCGCTGCTCCGGCGTCGTCTCACCCCCTGGCACCAGCTCCAGCGAGTAACCAGCTTCAAGGTTGCGCCGCACCTGCCGCCGATCGCTCGGCCTGCTCTTCGGCGGCAGCTCCGGATCCGAGATCTGAACCACGTTGCGTTCGGTCGCACCAGCCAGGGGCGAAGGACCAAGCGCATGACGAACAAAGGCGCTGACGAGCCCAGTGGCGCTCCAGTCAATGGATCCCGGATCGATCGCGAGAGGAGCCGGGGGGGTGCCCGCCGGAGCCTCCCCGCTG
>JALZHV010000256.1 GCA_030860625.1 Actinomycetota bacterium | reverse complement strand
GGTTGACGCAGCGCAGCAGCGTGCTCTTGCCCGAGCCGCTGGGGCCGAGGACGCAGACGACTTCGCCGCGCTTGATCGTCAGGTCGACCCCGCGCAGGACCTCGAGCTGGCCGAAGCGCTTGCAGACCCCGTGCAGGCTGACCATCGCGCCGCTGTCGCTGCCGACCGCCATCAGAGCGCCTCCACCCGGGGAGCGCCGCGCGTGAAGCGACCCTGCTCGCGGGCGATCAGCCGGTCGACGATGCGGGCGAGGGGGAGGGTGACCACGAGGAACATGATCGCGCCCAGGACAAGGCCGGAGCTGTTGAGGAACTGCGACTGCAGGTCGCGCCCGACCAGGGCCACCTCGCTGAGGGCGATCGCGCTGACCAGGGTGGTGTCCTTCATCAGCGCGATGAAGTCGTTGAGCAGCGGCGCGAAGACCTTGCGCACCGCCTGGGGGACGATCACGAAGCGCATCGCCTGGCGGTGGCTCATCCCCAGCGAGCGGGCCGCCTCCATCTGACCGCCGGGGACCGATTCGATCCCGGAGCGGTAGACCTCGGCCATGTAGGCGCCGTAGGTGATCGTGATCGCGAACACGCCGAACCAGAAGTTGTCCGATTTGCCGAACCACTGAGGGAGCCGCAGCCACTCCGGCAGGAAGTCGAGCAGCGGCACGCTGCCGGAGATCAGCAGGATCATGATCAGCAGCGGGATGCCGCGGAAGACGTCGATGTAGGCGATCGAGAAGAAGCGCACCGGCGCCGCGCCCTTGCCCGGAAGCTGGCGCAGCTGGGCCAGGATCAGCCCCCAGATCAGCGAGAGGGCGCCGGCGACGATCGAGAGCTGGATCGTGAACCAGAAGCCCTCCAGCACTTCGTCGAAGTGGTCGGCCATGAAGCCGACGTCGAAGTACTGGTTGATCAGTTCCTGCATGAGCCTCTTCTACCCATGTCTCACCCTAATGCGCCGGGAACAGAAGGGGCGCCACCTCGGCGCCCCTTCCAACTCCTCTGCTTCGACTGCCTCAGCTCGGTTCGTGCGTCGCTTTCAGCAGTGCTTTGGTCGGCGCCCGTTTGAACCATTTTTCGTAGATCTGGGTGAAGGTCCCGTCGTCCTTCAGCTCTTCGAGGGCTTTGTTCATTTCTTCGAGCAGCTCTTCCTCGCCCTGGGGGACGACGAAGCCGTACGCTTCTTCGGTCGGGATCGCGGCCGAGACTTCGACGCCGCCCGCCTCGACAGCGTTTTCGGCGACCGGGATGTCGATCACGACCGCGTCGAGCACGCCGGATTTGAGCGCGTTGACCGCGTCCGGGCCCTGCGGGTAGGACCGCATTTCGTCCGCGTCGACCTCTTCTTCGACGAATTCTTCGCCGGTGGTGCCCTGCTGGACGCCGACCGTCAGGCCGCTCAGGCCTTCGGCGTCTTCGATTTTGTCGTTGCCCTCCGCGAGCAGGATCGCCTGTTCGGAGAAGTAGTAGGGGTTGGTGAAGTCGACGCTTTCCTCGCGTTCGTCGGTGATCGTCGTCGCCGAGGCGACCGCTTCGAAGCGGCCCTGGGCGAGGTCGCGGAAGATCGTGTCGAACGAGGTGTCCTGGAATTCCGCTTTACGGCCGATCTTCTCGGCGACGGCTTCCATCAGTTCGACGTCATAGCCTTCGTAGTTGGGCGCCTTGCCCATCTCGAACGGGGGGTAGGGGATGTCGGAGCCGACGGTCAGGGGCGCACCGCCACCACCGCCTTCGCCTCCGCCGCCACCAGCGGTGGTCTCGTCATCGCCGCCACCGCAGCCGGCCACGGCAACGGACGCGAACGCAAGGAGCAAGACCGCCAAGAGGGCGGCCAGCCGGGTCTTTCTCATCAAATCTCCTCCGATCAAGCTGGACAAACGCTCGCCCGCATCTGCAGGCTGCGCGTTTACTTCCCCGTTACAGGGCTTTCCCAATCGGGTGCGAGCCTAACCTGCGGTAGCGGGTTGGTTCGAATCCGGGTGGCTCGGCGGCCTAGACTCCTCGGGAATGGTCCGCAATTTCCTGAACTGGACGTTGCCCCCCGCGCTCGCGCTCGGACTGCTTTCCCTCGGCACTCTCGCCCCGATCTCCGACCTCTGGGACAAAGTCTTTTCGTGGATCGCCGTCGCGATCATGCTGCTCTACGTCGGTGCCCCCATGTGGGAGGAGTACCGCCGCGAGCGGCAGGCGGATCAGTCCAACAGCGCCGCGACCTCTTCCAGCGACCAGATGTGATCGGCACCCCGGCCGCCATCGTCGGGGTGCGCGGATAGCTCCTTCAAAACTGACCCACTACCGCTCCTTCAGCGTCGTGCAGGACCGTCGCTACACTTTCTGAAGTAAAGGCGGGCGGATGGCGCGAGAGATACTCAACAAACCCTGCGGTGGTCGCTTCGGCAACGTCGTCGAGTCGATCGGCAACACGCCGCTGGTCGAGTTGCCGCGCCTCTCGCCGAAGCCCGAGGTCCGCATCTACGCGAAGCTCGAGGGGCACAACCCGACCGGCTCGGTCAAGGACCGGGTCGCCAAATCGATGATCGAGGCGGCCGAGGCGGAGGGCGCGATCGAACCCGGGCACACGATCCTGGAACCGACCTCCGGTAACACGGGGATCGCGCTGGCGATGATCTGTCGCCGCAAGGGCTACCCGCTGAAGGTGGTGATGCCCGACAATGTCACCGAGGAGCGGACCCAGCTGCTGCGGATGTACGGGGCGGAGATCGTCTCCTCGGAGGGCGCCAAGGGCTCCAACGGCGCCGTCGAGGTGGCGCTGGAGCTGGCGAAGGAGCCCGGCTACTACATGCCCTACCAGTACGGCAACGAGGCGAACCCCAATGCGCATTACAACGGCACCGCGGTCGAGATCCTCGAAGAGCTCGACGAGGTGACCGCCTTCGTCGGCGGCCTCGGCACCGGCGGCACCCTGATGGGCAACGGCCGCCGCCTCAAGGAGGCCAACCCGGAGACGCTGATCGTCGCCGCCGAGCCGAAACAGGGAGAGCTCGTCCAGGGGCTGCGCTCCCTCGACGACGGCTTCATCCCGCCGATCATCGACCTCTCGCTGCTCGACCGCAAGATCATGGTCGCCAACCGCGACGCGATCGTCTGGACCAAGAAACTGCTTGACGAGGAGGGCGTCTTCGCCGGTGTCTCCGCCGGCGCGATCGCCTACATCGCCCACCGCATCGCCGGCGAGCTCGACTCCGGCAACGTCGTCTTCCTGATCCCCGACGACGGCTGGAAGTACCTTTCCTCCGGCGTCTACACGAAACCGATCGAGGAGATCGAAAACCTCGATTCCACCGTCTGGTGGTAGGCGCGGCGCCTCTCGCCGCAACTTGGCGAACGCTCCGCGGTTGAGGGGCAAATGCACCGCGCCCTTACCTGCCTCGCTCTGATCTTCTGCGC
>JALZHV010000015.1 GCA_030860625.1 Actinomycetota bacterium | reverse complement strand
ACACCCAGCCAGCAAGCTCCTGTAGACATCGAGCGCGCACCTGCTTACGCAAAAGCTGTCCACCCTGAACCGTCCTGCTTCCGCGTGTCGCTGGGAGGCCATTGCCCCTCTCCCAGAGGCTCCAGAGACCACGGTTGCGCCCAGCAAGGCGCCCCAGCTGCGCAACGGTCTCTGGGAGAGGGGCGATGGCCTCCCCTCACCACCCACAAAGCAGTTACGGTTGACCCGCAAGCTTGATCTAGAGCTGAAGGGGGCGGAGATGCCGACTTACGTGATGCTGACCAACTTGACCGCTGAGGGCGTGCGGACGTTGAAGAACAATCCGGGGCGGGTTGCGGAGGTCAATCGGGAGGTCGAACAGATCGGGGCGAAAGTGGTCGCTCAGTACGCGACGCTGGGGCAGTACGACTTCGTCACCGTGGTCGAGGCGCCCGACGAGAAGACGATGGCCAAGGTCTCGGTCGAGCTCGGCTCGCGCGGGACGATGACGAGCCAGACCTTGGCGGCGATGCCGGCCGAGGACCTCGCCGGATCGCTCTAGGCAGACGTTGAGAGCACTTGTCGTAGGGGGAGGCGGTCGCGAGCACGCGATCGTGCGGGCGCTGCGGCGCTCGCCACAGATAGACGACGTCCTCTGCGCGCCGGGCAACGCCGGGATCGCGGCGGACGCGCGCTGCCTGCCCGAGGTTGCTGCCGATGACGCAACCGCGATCGTCGCCGCCGCCAAGGAGCACGGGGTCGACCTGGTCGCGGTCGGGCCGGAGGCGGGCCTCGTCGCCGGCGCGGTCGACGCCTGCGAGGAGGCCGGGATCCCGGCCTTCGGGCCGACCAAGGCCGCGGCCGAGCTGGAGGGGTCGAAGGCGTTCGCCAAGGAGCTGATGCAGGAGGCCGACGTGCCGACCGCCTCCCATGTGCTGCTGCGCAGCCGCGAGGAGGCGCTCGAGCAGCTCGCCCGGTCGGCCTACCCGGCCGTGCTCAAGGCCGACGGCCTCGCCGCGGGCAAGGGCGTGATCATCTGCCAGAGCGAGGCCGAGGCGCGCGAGGCGGTCGATGTCTTCTTCACCGAGCAGCGCTTCGGCTCGACGACGGTGGTGCTCGAGGAGTTCTTGGAGGGCGAGGAGCTCTCGCTACTGGCGATCTGCGACGGCGAGAACGTCGTCCCGCTCGCCCCCGCCCAGGACTACAAGCGGATCTTCGACGGCGACCGCGGGCCCAACACCGGCGGCATGGGCAGCTACTCGCCGGTGCCGGGCTTCGGCGCGGCCGAGGTCGAGGAGATCGTCGAGCGGGTCCACCGGCCGGTCGTCGCCGCGATGGCTGCGCGCGGCACCCCCTTCCACGGCGTCCTCTACGCCGGCTTGATGATCGGCCCGGAGGGGCCGAAGGTGCTCGAGTTCAACGCCCGCTTCGGCGACCCCGAGACCCAGGCGGTGCTGCCGCGGCTGCGCTCCGACCTCGCCGAGCTCTTCCTCGCCGCGCGCGAGCCCGGCGGCCTCGCCGGCGCCGCGGCCGAGTTCGAGGACAACTGGGCGGTGACGGTCGTCCTCGCCTCCGCCGGCTACCCGGAGTCCTCCTCCAAGGGCGACGTCATCCGTGGCCTCGACGAGGCGGCGGAGATCGCTGAGGTGACCCACGCGGGGACCGCCGAGCGCGACGGGGAGATCGTCACGGCCGGAGGACGCGTGCTTAACGTGACCGGACTGGGTATGAGCCCCGCCGAGGCCCGCGATCGTGCATACGATGCCGCCCGCCGGATCTCCTTCGACGGGATGCAGATCCGCACCGACATCGCCGCCCGCGCCGTCGAGCGGGTCCCCAGCTAACGAGAGGAGTGAGATGAGCGAGATCTCAGAGGAGCCCCAGCCGACCGGGACCACCGGTACCGCGTCGACCGGCCCAGCCGACCCCACCCAGACGGCGACCATGGCCAGCGTCGAGGAAGCGTTCCAGGAAATCGACGTCGACGAGCCGCGCGTCGGGATCATCATGGGCTCGAAGAACGACAAGCCGAAGATGGAACCGGCTGGCAAAGCCCTGGAGGAAGCGGGCATCCGCTACGAGGTGCGGGTGATGAGCGCCCACCGCGACCCCGAGAAGGTGCGCGAGTACTGCATGAACGCGCAGATGCGGGGCCTGAAGGTGATCATCGCCGGGGCCGGAATGTCGGCGGCGCTGCCGGGAGTGGCGGCCGCTCACACCGCCCTGCCCGTGATCGGCGTGCCGATCCTCGGCAAGAGCCTGGGCGGCCTCGACGCGCTGCTCTCCGCGGTGCAGATGCCGCCGGGGATCCCGGTCGCCTGCGTCGCCATCGACGGAGCGAAAAACGCCGGCGTGCTCGCCGCTCGCATCATCAACACGTGATCCCCCGCTACACCCGCCCCGAGATCGGGGCGGTCTGGACGCCGCAGGCGAAGATGGAGAGCTGGCTCGAGGTCGAGCTGGCGGCGACCGAGGCCTGGGCCGAGGAGGGGGTGGTGCCGCGCGAGGCCGCCGAGGCGGCGCGGGCGAAGGCGGCCTTCACGGTCGAGGCGGTCGAAGAGCGCGAGAAGGTCACCGACCACGACGTCGCCGCCTTCGTCGATGTCGTCTCCGCCTCGGTCGGCGAGCACGGGCGCTGGATCCACTACGGGCTCACCTCCTCCGACGTGCTGGACACGGCGCTGGCGCTGCAGCTGCGCCGGGCCGGCGAAGTCGTCCTCGCCAGCGCCTGCGCCTACCGCGACGCGCTGGTCGAGCGGGCGCTGGAGCACCGCGACACCCTCTGCGTCGGCCGCACCCACGGCGTCCACGCCGAGCCGACCACCTTCGGCCTGCGGTTGGCGGGCTTCGCCTTCGAGGCGGACCGCAACCTCGATCGACTGGAGGAGGCCTTCGCCCAGCTCGCCTTCGGCAAGCTCTCCGGCGCCGTCGGCACCTACGCCTCGGTGCCGCCTGCGGTCGAGGCGCGGGTGATGCAGAAACTCGGGCTGGCGCGCGAGGACGTCGCCACGCAGGTGGTGCCGCGCGACCGCCACGCCGAGCTGCTCTCGGCGATCGCCCTCGCCGGCGCCGGCCTCGAGCGCTTCGCGACCGAGGTGCGCAACCTGCAGAAAACCGAGGTGCGCGAGGTCGAAGAGCCGTTCGCCGCCGGCCAGAAGGGCTCCTCGGCGATGCCCCACAAGCGCAACCCGATCCGCACCGAGCGGATCACCGGCCTCGCCCGCGTCCTCCGCGGCTACGCCCAGGCGGGCCTGGAGAACGTCGCCCTCTGGCACGAGCGCGACATCTCCCACTCCGGTGCCGAGCGGGTGATCCTGCCCGACGCGACGATCGGCCTCGACTACATGCAGGACCTGGCGACCAAGGTCGCCCGCGGGATGAAGGTGAGCGAGGAGCGGATGCGCGAGAACCTCGGCCTCACCTACGGCGCCCTCTTCAGCCAGCGGGCGCTGACCGCGCTGGTCGAGTCGGGCATGACCCGCGACGACGCCTACCGCGTCGTCCAGGAGAACGCCCAGCGCGCCTGGGACACCCGCACCGAGTTCCGCGACCTGATCGGCGAGGCCGCTCCCGACCTCGACCTCGACGCCGTCTTCGACTACGGCGCCTACCTCACCCACGTGCCCGAGATCTTCGAGCGGCTCGAAGGACTTAGACCTCGATAACGGTCAGGCCGTTGACGCCGGAGAGGGCGTTGAAGTCGCGGTCCTGCGTGATCACGGGAATTTCGCTGGCGGCAGCCGTCGCGGCGATCCAGAGATCGTTGCCGCTGACTCGCTTGCCTGAGGCGGCGAGGTAAGCCCGCATCCCGGCCCAGGTGCGAGCGACGCGGTGATCGACAGACAGGATCGCCGTCCCAGAAATCCGCTCGAGGGTGTACAGGCGGCGATCGCGGCTTTGAATGTCAGGCGCCGCCAGGATGCCGGCCCGCAGCTCGCCCACCGTGACGATCGAGATGGCGGCGCTCTTGGGAAGCGCCTCGGCGCGCAACGGCCTGCCCCCCTCTGCCGCGACGAGGACGGAGGTGTCGAGCAGGCCGATCTCCGCTGGTTCGTCGGTCAACAGATCGGCCCAAGATCGTCGGCCGCCCTCATCTCCGCCAGTTCCGCGGCCCAAGTGGGATCTCCAGACGTGAGGTTCCGGATCTCCATGACGTCTGCAGGGGTCAGCCAGCGAGGCGCATCCGGCTGGTGAGGGATCAGATCAGC
Source organism: Actinomycetota bacterium (assembly GCA_030860625.1). Taxonomy (GTDB): domain Bacteria; phylum Actinomycetota; class Thermoleophilia; order Solirubrobacterales; family 70-9; genus VAYN01. The sequence goes on along the minus strand of JALZHV010000015.1, from coordinate 7,859 downwards.
CACTGGCTTCCCTCTCCGCGTGATCACCACCGTCTCGCCTTCTTCGACTTTCCGCAACAGGCCGGCGGTGTCGTTACGAAGCTCCCTGGAGGCCACTTCTACGCTCATGCTACGAATGTAGCACTTGCAAAAGACGCTCCGCCTCCCATAGGTTGGAGTCGATGATCCTCTACACCTGCGGCCAGAAGACGAGGGGACCCGGCTTCGCCCATCCCTGCGCCAAGGCCGGCGGCGCGCTCAAGGCGGCCGGCTACGACTACGAGCTGAAGACCGTCGGCGGCTACCGGGCGATGCCCTGGACCTGGCCCAGCCGGAGCAAGGACCGCGCCGAGGTCAAGCGCCTCAGCGGCCAGCAGGGCGTACCGATCCTCGTCCTCGATGACGGTGAGGTGATCACCGGCTCCGGCGCGATCGCCGAGTGGGCCAAGGAGCACCCGTACTCCCCGGCCAAGTCCGGCGGCTGAGCATCAACCGAACCCCGCCGCCGCGGGTGCGGCGGCGGCTTGAGGAGGGAAGGCTCTTCGTCAACCCCCGGAGATGCTCGGGCTGGTGCCTGGCATGAAGCCGTACAGCGTGTTGATGACCGCGCCGCCCGCTTCGTAGGTCCAGAGGGAGCCGTTACTTGCGTGGAAAGCGATCTGATGGGCCCGGTAGTACGGCGGGCCGGGAGTCACCGAGCTGATGCTCGGGCTGGTCCCGGACGCCATTCCGTAGCCGGTATCACCCACGACACCACCGTGTTCCCAAAACCATAGGTTTCCCGTATTGGCTTGGAAGGCAACGGCGAACGGTGGCCCCAGCGGATCCGAGAGCCCCGTGATGGCAGGGCTGGTCCCGGCTTTCATCCCATACGAAGTGTTCAGCACAGGCTTTCCCGGTTCCAGCACCCAGAGTTGACTGAGGTTGGTCTGGAAGGCGATGGCAACCCTTTGCGGCGAGTTGACGGCCGCTACGCTGGGACTGGTCCCCGGCCTCATCGCGAACTGGGTGTCAACGACGGAGTAGTGGCCCGAATCGTCTTTCCAGACGTACCCCAGGTTGCCATTGCTCCTCTGGAAGGCAACGACGAACCCCCTCCTCTGGAAGGAGAGGTCCGGAATTGAGGCGATGCTCGGACTCGTTCCAGGAGCCATCTCTAGTCCGGTGTTGACCGCGGGTTTGCCAGGTTCGAAATAGAAAAGGGTTCCAGTGTTCGCGTGGAACGCCCCGGATCCGCCCTCGAGAGACGCGATCGCAGGACTGGTCCCTTCCTTCATCCCGTAGAAGTAGCTGCCGGCACCACCAGGGGGAGTCAGGCCCCATAGCTCTCCGGTGTTGGCCTGGAACAGAGTGGTGTATCCGCCCTTGCTCAAACCGACGCTCGGGCTCGTCCCCGACTTCATCCCGTACAGGGTTTTCTGCGTGCTGTTATTCCTCAGCAGGAACAGTTCGCTCGTGTTGGCCTGGAACGCGAGCGTCGGCAGAGGCCAACGCGGCGCCCCCGCCTCACTCTGGAACGTGTACCACGCACGCCTGAAGTGGCCAGCTTCGTCACGAAGCCCGATGCGGGTGTCCCACCTGTGCGCCTGGTCGTCGTCGCGGAGGTTGTACCAGACGACCGTCGGGATGTTCAGAGTCGTCGATTGGGCCTGGTACCAGTCCAGCGCCGCCTGCATGTGGCCGGCTTGGTCAGCTTCGCGGAACGTGAATTCGCATTCGGTTTGTCCAAATTGGTTTTTGAAGACCCAATGGCCGAGCGGCCAACCGAACTCGGTAATCCAGATCGATCGCGAGTTTCCTAGGTTTGCGTTCAGATAGTTCCGCACGTTATGCACGCTGCTCCTCATCACCGCAAGGCGGTCGCCGCACATTGCGTACGGATGGATGGCTACGCCAGTGACGTTCCCTTCATTCTTGACCTGGTTCCAGGCAGTCTGAAAGTAGCCTTGTCCCGAGCCGTTCCACATCAGGATGCCGCCCATGAGAACCTGCGTCGTTTTTCCAGCGTGGTTGCTGGAGGCACTCTGCAACACATGTGCGGTGCCTCCCAGGAATTGGCCGTATTCCGAAGCGTTGATGCCGTTTTGGTTGGGCTCGTTCCAGATCTCCCACGCTTCGACCGGCTGAACCGGAAGCCCCGCTTGGGCGCGGCTCACCCAGAAATTCCCGTTGTGGCCATACCGTTTTACCGCCCGCCGGACGAATTCGAACCAGTCGAACTGGCCGGTCGGCACCGGACCGCTGCTGTCCTCTTTGACCACCAGGATGGGCAAGATGCGGATACCCCTGTCGGCGGCGAACGCGAAGATTTCGTCGTATTTCGCGAAGTCGAGTCCGTAGGCAGATTTCTCCGCCGCGATCGGGATCCTGTACATCGTCGCTCCGGACTTCTTCAGCGTGTCCCACTTTTCGGAGGCAGTCAGTGAGCCGCTCCAGGCCAAGCCGAGTCGCGGCTGTGCGGCAGCGCTTGCCGCCGTGGCCATGGCGATCAGGGCCACGGCGAGTGCGACGATTGCCACGCGGGATAGGTGTGTCATCGAGTCTCCAATCCAGCGAGCAGAATCGATGCACGGAGTTTCCGGACCTCCCCGCACGCCTGAGTACTGGTATTTCTACCGAGCATATGAGGGTTGCTAGGCATCCCGGGGTGACTGAAACTCCAAATCGCGCCGAGGTCAAGCGCCTCAGCGGCCAGTAGGCGTGCCGATCCTCGTCCTCGATGACGGTGAGGTGATCACCGGCTCCGGCGCGATCGCCGACTGGGCCAAGGAGCACCCGTACTCCCCGGCCAAGTCTGGCGGCTGAGCCTCAGCCAAAAGTGGCGTTCGCGATCACGGCCGCCGAGAGAGTGAATGCGAAGAGGATGATCGCGTATCCAAAGCGGTCAATCCGGTCATTCAGCCGGGCAAACTGTTTTTCGACACCTTCGAAGTTCTTGTAGACAAGGCCGAAGTGGCGATTTATCTCATCCCGGGCTGCCGCTAGTTCCTCTTTGGTCGCCGCTTTCTCGAAGCCCGCGTCCATCCGCCTACTCAGTTCGTCCATCCGGTCGTCGTTCCAGTTCTCCACTTGCTCCTCCTCCCTCTCCAGAAGCGCCTCCATGGGAGGATTGTAGACAATAGGCTTCGAAATGTGTTGTCAGACCGCGAGCGGTTCGCGGGCCGGCTGCCGCGCCGTGACGACCACCGGCGTGCCGTCCTTCGGCGAGAGGGTGATGTTGCGGCGGCCGGTGCGCTCGGGGCGGGGGTCGGCCTTGCGCAGCTCGCAGCGGGTCAACACCTCGCGCAGGACGATCCGCATCTCGAACTCGGCGAAGGTGGCGCCGATGCAGCGGCGGACGCTGCCGCCGAACGGGATCCAGGCGTAGGTGTCCGGCGCGTCCCCGAGGAAGCGCTCGGGCTTGAAGGCGAACGGCTCGGGATAGACGTCGGCGCGGGTGTGGGTGAGCCAGATCGCCGGCGTCACATCGGTCCCCGGCGGCAGGGTCAGCCCGTCCGCCACGAGCTCCTTCGCCAGCCGCCGCCCGGCCAGCGGGATCACCGGCCGCAGCCGCAGCGACTCGGAAATCGTCGCCCGCAGGTAGTCCTCCTCCCCCGCCGCCAGCGAGTCGCGCAGGCGCCCCAGCACCGCCGGGTGGCGCAGCAGCAGGTCGAAGGTCCAGGCCAGGGCGGTCGCGGTCGTCTCGTGCCCGGCCAGGAGCAGCGTCATCAACTGGTCGCGCAGCTCCCGGTCCTCCATCCGCGAGCCGTCCTCGAACTCGGCCAGCATCAGCATCGAGAGGATGTCCTCGCGCCGCTCGAGGTCGGGACGGGCGCGGTGCTCGGCAATCTCGGCGAAGAGCAGTTCGTCGACCTCCTTCAGCTGCCCCTCGAACCTGGCAAAGGGTCCGTTGCCGCCGAAGCGCTGCAGCGCCAGCCCCAGCACCTGCCGGCCCGGCGAGGCGGTTTCCTGCAGGACGCCCCCGAGCATCTCCCGCAGGCGGTCGAGTCGCGGCCCGCTCGAGACGCCGAAGACGACCTGCAGGATCACCTCCAGCGTCACCGCCTGCATCCGCGCGTGGATCGGGAACTGCGAGTGCAGCGGCCAGGAGTCGATCTCGGCCTCGACGATCTCGGTCATTGCCGACTCGTACGAGCGCATGCGCTCGCCGTGGAAGGGCGGCAGCATCAGCTTGCGCCGCGAGAGGTGCTCCGCCCCTTCCTGCAGCAGCAGCGATTTGGCGCCGAGGATCGGCCCGAGGATGGTGTCGCGCCCCGGCGGCAGCCCGTGGGAGCGCTCCCGGTAGAGCGCCTTGATCGCCTCGGGGTCGGAGATCATCACCATCGGCCGCTCGAAGCCGAGGAAGCGGACGCTGAAGGAGTCGCCGTAGCGGCGGCGGCATTCCTCCAGGAAGGGGATCGGGCGGAAGGCCCAGCGCAGCATCTGGACCAGCGGGGGACTGCCGGGTTCGGGCGGAAGCGCCACGGGTCAAGGATCGCAGAGGAACCAAATAGCGGGGTGTGAGGAGGCTCCCACAGGGGCGGGACCGAGTCCCGCATCGCCGCCAGTTAGCATCGGCCTCATGCCTAACGTTGCCGAGCTGAACCTCCTCTCCTCGGGGAAGGTTCGCGAGATCTATGAGTGGGAGGACGACCTGCTGATGGTCGCCTCAGACCGCATCTCCACCTACGACGTGGTGATGCCGACCCCGATCCCCGACAAGGGGAAGGTGCTGAACCGGATGTCGGTCTTCTGGTTCGGGCTGACCGAAGACATAGTCCCCAACCACTTCATCTCCGAGGACGTGCCCGAGGAGGTCGAGGGGCGGGCGATGCGGGTCCACAAGCTCGAGATGTACCCGGTCGAGTGCGTGGTCCGCGGCTACCTCTCCGGCTCGGGCTGGAAGGAATACCGCGAAGGCGGCGCCGTGTGCGGGATCGAGCTGCCCTCCGGCCTGGTCGAGTCCGACCAGCTGCCGGAGCCGATCTTCACCCCGGCGACCAAGGCCGAGGTCGGCGACCACGACGAAAACGTCGACTTCGACCGCGCTGCCGAGATCGTCGGCGACCGCGGCCTGATGGAAGAGCTGCGGCGGCTCTCGATCGAGGTCTACAAGCGCGGCTCCCAGCACGCGGCGCAGCGCGGGATCATCCTCGCCGACACCAAGTTCGAGTTCGGCCGCGGCGCCAACGGGGAGATCGTCCTCGCCGACGAGGTGCTCACCCCGGACTCCTCGCGCTTCTGGCCGGCGGCGAGCTACCAGCCCGGCGCCACCCCGCCCTCCTTCGACAAGCAGTTCGTCCGCGACTGGGCGACCGCGAGCGGCTGGGACAAGAAGCCGCCGGCGCCGGAGCTGCCGCCGGACGTGGTCGAGCAGACGCGCGCCAAATACGTCGAGGCCTACGAGCGGATCACGGAGAAGTCCTTCTAGTGGGGGCGCGGCAGGCGTGGTGAAGGCTCGCGTCCTGATCCGCCCCAAGGAGGGGATCCTCGACCCGCAGGGCAAGGCGGTCGAGCGGGCGCTGCCGGCGCTCGGCTTCGAGGGGATCGAGCACGTCCACGTCGGGCGGATGGTCGAGTTGGAGGCGGAGAGCACCGAGCGGCTCGGCGAGCTCTGCGAGAAGCTGCTCGCCAACCCCCTGATCGAGGACTACGAGATCCAGACCCTGTGATCTGGGGCGTCCTCCAGTTCCCCGGGTCCTGCGACGAGCGGGACGCGCTGCACGCCTGCGAAGTGGCTGGCGACGGCGCGCGGCTCGTCTGGCACGAGAGCCGCGACCTCGACGGCGTCGACGGGATCGTCGTCCCCGGCGGCTTCTCCTACGGCGACTACCTGCGGGCGGGCGCGATCGCCCGCTTCAGCCCGGCGATGGAAGCGGTCGCCGAGGCGGCCGAGGGCGGGGCCCCGGTGCTCGGCATCTGCAACGGCTTCCAGGTCCTCTGCGAGGCGGGGCTGTTGCCGGGCGCGCTCCTGCGCAACGTCGAGCTGCGCTTCCGCTGCCACCAGGTCGACCTGATCGACGAGCGCGGCGGCGAGCGGCTCTCGATCCCGGCCAAGCACGGCGAAGGGCGTTACTACGCCCCCGACGAGATGCTCGACGAGCTGGAGCGGAACGGGCAGGTCGCCTACCGCTACGCCGAGGACCACAACTCCAACGGCTCGGTCCGCGACATCGCCGGGGTGACGAACGAGCGCGGCAACGTGCTCGGCCTGATGCCGCACCCCGAGCACGCGGTCGACCCGCTGACGGGGTCGACCGACGGGCTGCGCGTCTTCGAGCGGATGAGCGGCGTCCTCGCGTGACCGTGGGCACGCCGAAATACCGCGAGCTCGGCCTCACCGACTCCGAGTACGAGCTGATCGTCGAGAAGCTGGGCCGCGAGCCGAACGACGTCGAGCTGGCGATGTTCAGCCTGCTCTGGTCCGAGCACTGCGCCTACAAGCACTCGCGCAAGCTGCTGCGGCGGCTGCCGACCGAGGGTGAGCGCGTCGTGATGGGACCGGGCGAGAACGCCGGCGCCGTCGACGTCGGCGGTGGCTACGCGGTCGCCTTCAAGGTCGAGAGCCACAACCACCCGAGCGCGGTCGAACCGTTCCAGGGCGCGGCGACCGGCGTCGGCGGCATCCTCCGCGACGTCTTCGCGATCGGGGCGCGGCCGATCGCGATCCTCGACAGCCTCCGCTTCGGCGAGCTCGACTCGGTCCGCTCGCGCCACCTGCTCGACGGCGCGGTGCGGGGGATCGGCCACTACGGCAACTCGATGGGCGTGGCGACGGTCGGCGGCGAGATCTACTTCGAGGAGCCCTACGAGCACAACTGCCTGGTCAACGCGATGTGCATCGGCTTCGCGAAGATCGACGACATGGTCCGCGCCGCCGCGGCGGGAGTCGGCAACTCGATCGTCCTGATGGGCGCCTCGACCGGGCGCGACGGGATCGGCGGCGCCTCGGTGCTGGCCTCGGCCGAGCTCGGCGAGGGCGACGACGAGAAGCGGCCGACGGTGCAGATCGGCGACCCCTTCGAGGAGTCGAAGCTGCTCGAGTGCTGCCTGGAGCTGCTGGGGAAGGGCCTGCTGGTCTCACTGCAGGACCTCGGCGCCGCCGGGCTCACCTCCTCGGCCGGGGAGATGGCCTCGGCCGGCGGGGTCGGGATCGACATCGACGTCGCCGAGGTGCCGCTGCGCGAGGCCGACATGGAGCCCTTCGAGATCATGGTCTCTGAGTCCCAGGAGCGGATGCTGGCGGTGGTCGAGCCGGCGCGGGTCGCCGAGGTGCGGGCGATCTGCGACAAGTGGCAGACGGCCTCGGCGGAGATCGGCACCGTCACCGAGAGCGGCCTGATCCGGATCCTCCGCGACGGCGAGACGGTCGGCGAGATGCCGGTCGAGGCGCTGGTCGACGGCTGCCCCCTCTACGACCTCGAGCCGGCCGAGCCGGAGGGCTGGATCTACGGCAACCGGATGACGCTGGAGGAGACCGCTTCCCCCGAGGAAGAGCTGCTGGCGATCCTTGGCGCGCCCAGCATCGCCTCCAAGCGTTGGGCCTTCGAGCAGTACGACTCGCTGGTCGGCTCGCGCACGGTGCGCCGGCCCGAGCAGGCCGACGCCGCCGTCCTCAACCTGCCCGAGTCCGGCAACGCGATCGCCGTCTCGATCGACGGCAACGGCCGCCGCGTCGCCTGCGACCCCTACGCGGGGACGATCGAGGCGGTGCTCGAGTGCGCGCAGAACCTCGCCTGCGTCGGCGCCGAGCCGCTCGGCCTAACTAACTGCCTCAACTTCGGCAACCCCGAGAAGCCGACCGGCGCCTGGCAGCTCGACCGCGCCGTCACGGGGCTCGCCGACGCCTGCAACGCCCTCGGCGTCCCCGTCGTCGGCGGCAACGTCTCCCTCTACAACGA
>JALZHV010000014.1 GCA_030860625.1 Actinomycetota bacterium | reverse complement strand
GCGCTGGCCAGCCAGGGGCCGAGCGCCGAGTGGCGCGACGCCACCCGCGCGATCAACTGGACGATCGTGCCCGGCGCGACCGAGGGCTGGGCGGCGGAACTGCGCCCGCAACTGCCGATCGACGAGGCGCTGGCGGCGCTCTGGGCCGACATCGCCGACATCTGCCGGCTCGACATGCCGTTCCCGCGCGGCGCCTGGGAAGAGCGCCTCGCTGACCTGCGCGACCGCGCCGCCTGGCTGACCGCGCAGGAGCTGCGCGCGGTCTGCTTCGAGGGGCCGGGCACCGACCTGACGATCGGCCTGATGGAAGGCGTGCGCTGGGAGCGGGCGGAGATGGTGACGCCCGGCGGCGTCGCCTTCGTCCCCAACCTGCCGACCGAGGAGGTCTACACGACCCCCGACTCAGCCCGGGTCGACGGCCACGTCCGCCTCACCCGCCCGGTCGTGATCGGCGGCCAGCGGATCCCCGACGTCAGCCTCCGCTTCCAGGAGGGCCGGGTGGTCGAGATCGACGGCCCGCCCGAGGCCGAGGCCCTGCGCGAGTTCGTCGCCCGCGACGACGGCACCGCCCGCCTCGGCGAGCTCGCCCTCGTCGACGCCGACAGCCGCGTCGCCCACCTCGGCCAGACCTTCGGCGAGATCCTCCTCGACGAGAACGCCGCCTCCCACATCGCCCTCGGCTACGGCTTCCCCGCCCTCATCCCCTCCTCCAGCCGCCAGACCGCCAACGCCAGCGACCACCACCTCGACCTGATGATCGGTTCGCCTGAGGTACAGGTCAGCGGGGTCGACCGTCAGGGAAATGTGCTGCTTCTACTGAGAGAGGGGGCATGGGCAGGGACGGACCGGGTCGAGGCAACGCTGACTTAAGAAATACTTTGTTTATTTAAAGCGTGTGAAAAGGTTCGTCTATGGGACAGCCGTGGGACGCACTCAAGGGCCTGGCGAAGAAGCTTGGCGGGGAATCGCCGCCGAAACCGACGCCGCCGGCTCCGGCTATTCCGTTGGCCACCCCTCTCTGGGTGAAGCTGATGACGATCCTGGGGGCCATCGTTCTCGCGGTGGCAGGTTTCCTGGTGCTGGGAGAAGGCTTAGACCTGTGGAGGGAAGGCAAGCCCCCGCAGGTGTCCGAGCGGCCCAGCGAAGTCACCTTCACGGTCCCGGGCGAAGAAAGCCCTGCTGCCTCCACGACCGGAAACCAAGGGACGTCCGGATCAACCGGTGTCGGTGAGCCCGATGGTACGGCCGAACCGCCCGTCCCCACGAGCGCCGCAACGCCTGCGAAAAGTGCCGAACAGATAACTGCCAAATGGCCGACCTCCTCCGCTGCCCGCAGCGAGACGCTCACCCTGGCATTGCTCGCAACCGGCGCGGGCCTCTTGCTTGCTGGCGCTTTTGCCTCCCGCGTTACCAGCATCAAGCTCCCAGGCGGCACCGAGCTCCTGGTGGCGGCCGCCTTTGGGGCGGGCAAGGAAGAGGGCGGAAAGGAGGGGGTTGAGAAAGCGTCGTCCACGACCGCCGCGGTCGCTTCTCAGGCTCAAAAAGAAAACAAAAGCGAAGTCCTCGAAAACCCGGAGAAACTGGCCCTAGGTGGCAAGAAGTTGGCCGAACAGATGGAAGCGCCAGCGCCTCAATTGAGAGCGTTCCGAGCTATGGAGAGCTTTGAGGCCGAAGCTCCCTCGCCCCTCGATCCCACCGAGCTGGAAGAGCAAGCCAAACGCGTGCTCAACGAAATCAGCTAAGCGGGAAGGGGACGGCTTAGTAGCGCGGCGGGGCTTCGCGGTAGGCGGGGTCGCGGACTTCGCGGCGTTCTTCGACGGCGGGCTCGGCCGGGGCCACGGGCGCGACCCCTCTGCGGCGGGACCAGAGCATCTCCTGGAAGAGGCCGAGGATGAGGCCGGCTGCGCCGGCGATCATGAGGATCACGCCGATGGTGTCGATGCTGACGCCTTGGACGTGGATGTTCGTCGCGAACTTGAGGATCGCGCCGACGGCAATGAGGAAGATTCCGGCTCCAATAGTCATGGGGCTTGAGTACCCCGGGGTTGCTTTGACAAACCGAAGCGGTGGCTCTATCGGAGGGACGTCCAGAGGCGCCGCTCGGCTTCGAGGACGCGCTGGGCGCCCTCGCCGACTGCCTGCCAGAGGGCCGGCCGCGGCTCGCCGCTCTCGCTCGCAGCTTTGAACGCCTCGGCCAGCTCGGTCCAGCGCGCCGCTGCCTCGGCCGCCAGCGGCGCCTCCTCGCGTCCCGCCTCCTCGAGGAAGCGCGAGTACATGAGCCGGAAGCAGCCGCCGCCGGTGCCGCGGCGCTCGATCACCTGGTAGGCGAAGCGGGCGCACCATTGCCAGTCGTCGATGGGCTTGGGCCACGCGCCTGCCTCTGCTGCGAGGCGTTCCAGCGCGGGGACGCCGGCGAACTCGCCGAAGGGCGGTTCGAGCATCTCACTGACGGCGCGCTCGATCGCCCGCGGCACCGCCGCCTCCAGCTGCTCGCGGTCGATCGACGCGGCGACCGTGAACATGTGGCCTTCCAGCGGGTAGGCGGGGTGGCCGCTGTGGCGGGCCCGTGCGAGGTTCTCCAGCCGCGTCTCCTGCAACTCCTCGAAGCCGGTGTCGGAGAGGCGCGCGATCTCCTCGTCGTAGCCGGCCAGCACCACCGCGTGGCCGGGGAAGTGGGCCGACTTGCCGTAGTGGTCGAGGTGGTAGATGTCGGTCAGCAGCAGCGCCGGGTGTCCGGCGTCCACCTCCGCCCGTGCTGCCTCCCAGGCCTTGCCATCTCCCGCGGCGAAGGTGCGCATCTGCAGCGCCGCCCCGGTCAGCTCGCGGAAGTTCTCCTCCAGCCGCGCCGTGCGGCCGTTGAACCAGCGGCTCGGCGAGCTGTCGTCCAGCGCCAGGTAGTAGAAGCCCGCGCCCGCGCCGAGCCCGAACGCCATCTCCTCGCTGATCGCGACCCCGTGGAAGGCGAGCAGGTTGCGCAGCGCCGTCGAGCCGCAGTGGTGGCCGGGGGTGTGGACGAAGCCGGGGACGGTGGGCATCGCCCAATATTGTCCCGCGCCGATGCGCGACCTCGACCTGAAAGCCCTGCGCTGGATGCGCACCCACGGCCACACCCCCGGGGTGGAGGCCGCCGCGCAGGCGCTCGGCAAGGCGGGCAACAACGGCCTCGTCTGGTTCCTGCTCGGCGCGGCGCTGGCCGTCATCGACAACTCGCGCTGGGAGTCGTGGCTGATCTGCGCCCTCCTGGGACCGCTGGCGATCGGCCTCAACTACGCGATCAAGCTCGCGGTGAAGCGGCCGCGACCGGTGCTCGAGGGCCTGCCGCCGCTCGGTGGCGCCCCCAGCTCGCTCAGCTTCCCCTCCGCCCACGCCACCTCGTCGTTCGCGGTGGCGACGGCGATGGTCCGGGTCGACCCGGCGATGGCCGGCGCCTTCGTCGTCGCGATCCTGCTCGCGCTCGGCCGCCCCTATCTCGGCATGCACTACCCGTCCGACGTCCTCGCCGGCGCCTTCCTCGGCGTCTGCCTGGGCCTGATCGTCCCGCTCTCGTTCTGATGGGAGGCGTCAGGTGAAGGTCGGGATCGTGGGGCTGCCGAACGCGGGCAAGTCGACCCTCTTCAACGCCCTCACCAAGGGCGGCGCCCAGACGGGGGACTACCCGTTCACGACGATCGAGCCGAACGTCGCCGTCGCCCAGGTGCCGGACGAGCGGCTGGAGCAGGTCGCCGCGACCGTCAAGAGCTCCGAGCTGGTGCCGGCGAAAATCGACTTCCACGACATCGCCGGCCTCGTCAAAGGCGCCTCGGAAGGGGAGGGGCTCGGCAACCAGTTCCTCGCCTCGATCCGCGAGACCGACGCGATCTGCCACGTCGTCCGCTGTCACACCGAGTCCGGCGTGCCCCACCCCGACGGCCGCGTCGACCCGATCGCCGACATCGAAACGATCGAGACCGAGCTGGTCCTCGCCGACTACGACCAGGTCGAGCGCCGGCTCGGCCGCGTCGGCAAGCAGGCGAAGACGGGCGACAAAGAGGCGATCGCCGAGCACGGCTGGCTGCAGGCGGTGCACGAGGCGCTCGCCGCGGGCAAGCCGGCGCGCTCGGTCCCGCTCCCGGACGCCGCGCCGCTGGCGGCGCAGAACCTGCAGGGGCTGACGACGAAGCCGATCCTCTACGTCGCCAACGTCGACGAGGGCGACGCCGAGGCGCCGGAGGCGGTCGTCTCCCACGCCAACTCGGTTGGCGCCGGGGTGGTCGCGGTCAGCGCCCGGATCGAGGGCGAGCTGGCCGAGCTCGACCCCGCCGAAGCGGAGGAGATGCGCGAGAGCTACGGCGTCGAGGGCTCCGGCCTGGCGCGCCTGGTCCGCGCCGCCTACGACCTGCTGGAGCTGCTGACCTTCTTCACCGCCGGCGAGGGCAAGGAGGCGGTCGCCCGGCCGCTGCGCCGTGGCGCCACCGCCCTGGAAGCGGCGGGCACGATCCACACCGAGATCATGGAAGCGTTCATCAAAGCCGAAGTGATCGGCTGGGAGCAACTGGTCGAGTGCGGCGGCTACGCGGCGGCGCGGGACAAGGGCCTGCTGCGGATCGAGGGCCGCGATTACGCCGTCCAAGACGGCGACGTCATAACGATCAAGGTCTAGGCTCTCTTCCCATGCAGGAACGGGCGCGGTTCCCGGAGGTCGCCGCCAAGGCCGGCCACTACGAGAGCTTCTACATCAAGGCCTGCCGGCCGGACGGGGGTCAGGGGATCTGGATCCGCCACACGGTCCACAAGCGGCCGGGCGCGGAGCCGAACGCCTCGATCTGGTTCTGCCTCTTCGACCGCGAGGCGCCCGGGCCGCGGGCGACGAAGGTGACGGTTCCGGCGGCGCAGCTCTCGACCCCCGCCGGCTCCTGGGTCCGCGTCGCCGACGCCGAGATCGGCCCCGGTCGCGCCGAGGGCTCGGTCGCTACCGACGCGCTCAGCGCCGCCTGGTCGTTCGCCTTCAGCGGCGACGCCGAGCCCTGCAAGTACCTCCCGGCTGACTGGCTATACAAGGCGCCGCTGCCTAAAACGAAGTTCCTCGCGCCCTACCCCGACGCCCGTTTCCAGGGGCGGCTGGAGGTCGACGGCGCCGCGATCGAGCTGAGCGGCTGGCCGGGGATGATCGGCCACAACTGGGGAGCCGAGCACGCCGAGCGCTGGGTCTGGCTCGAGGGCACCGGCTTCCCGGACTCGCCCGGCACCTACTTCGACGCCGGCGCCGCCCGCGTCCGCCTCGGCTCCCGCATCAGCCCCTGGATCCCCTCGGGGATGCTCGTCCTCGACGGCAAGCGGCACCGCCTCGGCGGCCTCGGCGCGATCCGCTCGGCGGAGATCAACGAGCAGCCGACGGTCTGCACCTTCCTCCTTCCCGGCAAGGACGTCGTCGTCCGCGGCCGCGTCTCGGCGCCGAAGAAGGACTTCGTCGGCTGGGTCTACGCCGACCCGCAGGGCCCCGAGCACCACACCGTCAACTGCTCGGTCGCCGACCTTGAGCTGACGGTCGAGCGGCCCGGCCTGCCGCCGCGCCAGCTCACCCTCAAGGGCGGCGGCGCCTACGAGCTGGGGATGTGCGACACCGATCACGGCATCCCGATCCAGCCGTACCCCGACGGCTAATGCGCCACGCCGCGGGGGCGGGGCGCCACTGGCTGATCTGGGTTCCGGTCGTGCCGGTGGTGGTGTGGACGCTGATCCGCGTCCTCGGTCTCGACCGCGACTACCCCTTGGTAGCGCTGATGGCGTTCACGCCCTACACGGCGGTGGCCGCCCTCTTCGTCGCCGGTATCGCCCTCGCTTTGCGCAACTGGGCTGCTGCGGCGGTCGCCGGCCTCGCGACCCTCTGCCTCGCCTTCGCGGTGCTGCCGCGGGCGCTCGGCGACGGCACCGTCGACCCTGCCGGCCGCCAAACCCTCAGCGTCTTGAGCGCCAACGTCTTTCACGGCAGCGCTGACGCGGAGGAGCTTGTTGAGATGGTTAAGCGTTACCGCGTCGACCTACTCAGCGTCCAAGAGCTGACGCCAAGCTTCGCCCACAAGATGCGACGGGCCGGCCTCGACCGACTCCTCCCGCGCTCGATCGAGGAAACCTCTGATTCCGACTCCGCAGCCGGCAGCGGGCTCTACTCCCGCTTGCCGATGCGCAAGCTCCCCGGCGGCGAGCGGTTCTTCTTCCGCCAGCCCCGCGCCGTCCTGCGGATGCCGGGCGGGCGCCGCGTCCGCGTCGTCGCTATCCACCCGATCCCGCCCGGTCGCGGCGTCGAAGAAATCTGGGACGACACGCTCGACAGCCTCCCGTCCGCCGGCTCCGGTCCGCCCTGGATCCTCGTCGGCGACTTCAACGCGACCCTCGACATCGCCCCGTTCCGCGATCTGCTCGACCGCGGCTACCGCGACGCGGGTGCGGTCGCCGGCGAGGGCCTGGAGCCGACCTTCCCGACGATGGGCTTCGGCAGCCTGCCGCCCTTCATCACGATCGACCACGTCCTCGCCGACCGCCGCCTCGACGTCGTCGACTACGGAGTCGCGGACCTGCCCGGCACCGACCACCGGACGGTGCGGGCCGAGCTGGCGCTGCCTGAGTGAACCGTAGGTAGATAAACACACTAGGAGGTTGGATCACTATTACTAACTAGTTCGAATTGACTAGATAAAGAGAGTGACCATAGATTCTCCTGAGTAACTAGGACGGGCAAGGAGAAACTCATGAGTTGCATTGTCTATGGGGCATTAACCGCGCAGCGAGAGGCGGCCCCGAAAGGAACCAGTAAGGACAGCGAGGCACCGGGGTTTGGCAGCTACGTAGATGTGGTCGCCGCTCTTGTGCCTGCGGAGATCCTCGCAGCCAACGCAGTGCTTCTTCCGCTGATGGCGGAGACCAAGGCCGATAGCACCGGCCAAGCGGTAACTACGGTTCATGATCCGAGCAACCTCGAGCTGGTCTTCTGGCTCTCGATCGCTTTCAGCATTGCGCTCTACGTAATCGGCGACCGCGCCCGTGCCAGGATCGCGGCCCGGAAGTCAGAAGAAGTGGCTGGTTCTGGGCAGAGAGTGGGAGTGATCTCCTGGGATGCATGGAACACGCTGCGCGCTCTAATTCCCGCGGGAGCATATGTCGCTTGGACGATGCTGCAGAAGTCGACCGCGTTCGATGCGGTTTCACCGGACATGGCCGAAGCTCAGCGGATGGTCATTGCGGTGTTTGGCGCGATCGCCTTAGGCGCAATCGCCAAGGCCCTTAGCGATAAAGCCGATAACCAAGCGCCACCTGAGCCAACGTCGGTGTCTGGCGCAGGGGGGACATCCGAGTCCTAATCTCAGTCTGTCTAGCTACCTCGAGGAGACGACCTTCTGGAACTTCATCCAGGTGTCGTGGCCGCCGAGCGCCACTGAGAGCTGGGAGCCGGTGACGGTGGAGGTGCCGCCGGTGCCGACGAGCTTGGCGGTGACGATCCGGGGCGAGACGCCGGTCTTGGTAATCACGACCCGTTTCAGCTTGCCCTGCAGGTAGCCGCCGAGGCGGGAGCTGATTTCGGGGCCGGTGAACTCGAGCGTCCATTTGTGCAGCGGGCAGTAGTAGTCGTAGGGGTCGGGGACGCCGGTCAGGTAGGGGACCGAGCCGCCGAAGACGTTGACCGAGCTCTCGGTGTGGCCGCCGGAGCAGGCCGAGTAGAGGGTTTCGGCCACGTTGCCCTTGTAGGTGACGACCTGGTTGCGGGTGGCGGCGACCGCGTCGTTGGTGCGGTCGTACTCGCTTTCGAGGCCGCCGTAGACCTGGCTGCGGGTGTCGGAGTAGAGGTCGAAGCCGTTGCCGCCGACGTCGCCGGTCAGCGCGATCGAGCGCACCGCGACCGCCTGCGCCTTCAGCTCCTCCATCGGCCACGAGGGCGGCACCTCGTTCGGCATCACCCCTTTCACGTACTGCTCGAGCGCGAGGGCGTTGATCACGTTGAGCGAGCCCGCCTCGCTTTCGGTCGGCACCGTCTCCAAGGCGCCGCGGTAGGTGCCGACGCCGGCGATCGCGATCTTCCCGCGCCCCGCCGCCCGCAGTTTGCGCCCGCAGTTGGCGAGGCGTTTGCCGCCGGAGCTGCGCAGCTTGACGCTGTTGCCGGCGCGGTGGGCCTCGTAGCTGCGCTGCGGGTCGAGCCGCTCGCCGCAGGCGCTGGTGGCGCCGCTGAATTCGACGTCGCCGGGGGAGATGTCGAGCAGGACGCGGACGACGCGGACCTTGTCGAGCGTGCCGATGCTGGTCCCCGGGTAGTAGTGGCCGAGGATGAAGCGGTAGCTCTTGCCGTGCTTGGCGAAGCCGTAGGCGCCGTAGGCGCTCATCCCGACCCCGTGGCCGAAGCCGCGCCCGTGGACGATCCAGCTGACGGCGGCGGAGGCGGTTGCCGGGTAGAGGGAGGCGAGGAGGGCAACCGCTACGCAGGCGGCCACCACCGTCTTGACCTTGTTGACGAGCTTGGACATATCTGAGCCAACAGATTCAACAAACGGGAGTAGCGCCCTGCATGTCGCGAGTCGTAATCTGGACATGTGCACGCCAGCGACCACAAGCTCCTCGCCGCCGGTGAGTGGACCGCTACGGCTGAGTGGAGTGAGGTGAAGAGCCCCTACGACGGCAGCGTCGTCGGTCGGGTCGCGCAGGCCGACGAAGCGCTGGTCGAGCGGGCGATCGAGGCCGCGCACGAGGCTTTCGAGAGCGTCGAGTTCCCCCAGCACGAGCGGGCGGCGGTGCTCGACCGGGCGGCCCATCTGGTCGCCCAGCGCAAGGAAGAGCTGGCGACGACGATCGCTGCCGAGGCCGGCAAGCCGCTGAAGACGGCGACGCTGGAGGCAGAACGCTGCGTCTCCACGCTCCAGTTCTCCTCGGTCGAGGCACGCAAGCTGACCGGGGGCACGGTGCCGATGGACGCCGCCCCCGCCGGGGTCGGCAAGCTCGGGGTGATGCTGCGCGTCCCCTACGGGGTGGTCGGCGCGATCAGCCCCTTCAACTTCCCGCTCAACCTCGTCGCCCACAAGCTCGGGCCGGCGATCGCCGCCGGCAACTCGATCGTCCTCAAGCCCGCCGGGCAGACGCCGATCTCGGCCCTGAAGCTGGCGGAGATCCTGCTCGAGGCGGGCCTGCCGCAGAGCTGGCTCTCGGTCGTGCCCGGCCGCGGTTCGGTGGTCGGCAACAAGATCGTCGAGCACCCGCTGACCAAGGCGATCACCTTCACCGGCTCGGCCCCGGTCGGCTGGGACATCCGCTCCAAGGTGCCGCACAAGAAGGTGAACCTCGAGCTCGGCTCCAACGCGCCCTTGATCGTCAACGACGACGGCGACTGGGAGACGGCGGCGGACAAAGCCCAGCTTCACGCCTTCTCCCACGCCGGGCAGAGCTGCATCTCGATCCAGCGGATCCTCGTCCACGAGAAGGTGGCCGACGCTTTCATCGAGCGCCTCGTCGCCAACGTAGAGAAGCTGACCGTCGGCGATCCGCTCGACGAGAACGTCGACGTCGGGCCGCTGATCACTCCCGACGACCGCGACCGCGTCAAGGAGTGGGTCGACGAGGCGGTCGCCGCGGGGGCTGAGCTCCTGACCGGCGGCGAGCTGGTCGACGAGGGCCGCTGCCTGGCGCCGACGCTGCTGAAAGCGCCGCCGAAAGAGGCGAAGGTCTGGTGCGAGGAGATCTTCGGCCCGGTGGCGACGATCGACACCTTCGGCGACTTCGACGAGGCGCTGCGCCTGGCCAACGACTCCAAGTTCGGCCTCCAGGCCGGCGTCTATACCCGCGACGTCGGCCGCGGCCTCCAGGCCGCCCGCGCCCTCGAGTTCGGCGGCGTCCTGATCAACGAGGTGCCGACCTTCCGCGCCGACCAGCAGCCCTACGGCGGCGTCAAGGACTCCGGCAACACCCGCGAGGGCCCGGCCTACGCGGTGATCGAGCTGACCGAGGAGCGCTTCGTCACCCTGCAGGGGTGATTCGCCTTCTGGGAGGCGGGTAGCTCCGGAGCGGGATGAAGAGACGGGGAATCGGCAACCGGACCGCGGCGCTGACCGGAGCGCTGGCGCTCTTCCTCGCACTCTGCTCTCTCGCCGGCGCCGCCGACCCGCTCGGCCAGACCACGGTCCAGCAGCGGATCGTGCCGCAGGGCGGCGAAGGGTTCGACCAGCTGACGACCGGACCGGGGGAGCCGTACGTGGTCCGCGACGGCGGCTTCGGCGGGCCGCAGGCGGGGCGTGAGGGGCGACGGGTCCCGATCGCCTACTTCGGCCAGCTCTCCGACTTCCAGCTCGCCGACGAGGAGAGCCCGGCGCGGGTGGAGTTCCTCGACCCGGCGGGCTCGCCGGTCGAAGCGGCCTTCCGCCCCTGGGAGGCGCTGAACCCGCACATCGACGAGGCGATGATCCGCCAGTTCAACGCCTTCGCGGGCGCGGCGCCGATCGCTTCCGGCGACGGCTCCCGCCGCGCGATGGACTTCGTCATCAACACCGGCGACCTCGCCGACAGCCAGCAGTTGAACGAGACCGAGTGGGTGCGGACCTTGCTCGAGGGCGGCGCGCTCGACCCCAACAGCGGCATCGATCCGAGCGGCTACACGCACCAGTTCTGCCCGCCGCTCGGCGTACCCGGCGCCGCGGAGGCGGCCGGCTACACCGGTATCCAGGACTACGACGACTACGTCGAGGGGTCGGACCCCTACTTCTACGACCCCGACGACCCGCGCGGCCTCGCGGCGGGGTGGCCGAAATACCCGGGCCTGATGGACCGGGCGCAGCAGCCGTTTGCGGCGAGCGGGCTGGAGGTGCCGAGCTACGTCGCCTTCGGCAATCACGACGCGCTCGTCCAGGGCAACCAGGCCGCGAACGCCAGCTTCGAGGAAATCGCCACCGGCTGCGTGAAGCCGATGGAGGGGGCGCTGGGGAGCATCTCCGACCCGAGCGAACTGTCGCTGGAGGAGTTCGAAGCGCTGCTGAAATCGAACCCGGCCGCCTTCGCGCTGGTGCCGCCCGACCCCGACCGGCGCTTCGTCTCCAAGGCGCAGTACAAGCAGGTCTTCCGCGAAGGCTCCCAGGCCGACGGGCACGGCTTCGACGAAATCGACCCCGCTGAGGAAGCCGCCTCCAAAGGCGCCGCCGGCTACTACTCGTTCGTGCCGGTGCCGGGCCTGCGGATGATCTCCCTCGACACCGTCTGCGAGGGCGGCGTCACCGGCCCCTGCTCCGACGGCAACATCGATGACCCGCAGTTCCGCTGGCTCGAGGCCGAGCTGGAAGAGGCGACCGCAGCTGACCAGCTGGTGGTCCTGTTCAGCCACCACGCGATTCCCAGCCTCACCGCCAACGTCCCCGACGAGGCGGCGCCGCCCTGCATCGGCCCCGACTCCCACGGGCACGACGCCAACCCCGGCTGCGACGTCGACCCGCGGCTCTCGACCCCGATCCACCTCGGCGACGACATGGTCGCGCTGCTGCACCGCTACCCGCACGTGATCGCCTGGGTCGCCGGCCACAGCCACGTCAACGACGTCACCGCCTACCCGAGCCCGAGCGGCGACGGCCACGGCTTCTGGAGCATCCGCGTCGCCGCCGAGGCCGACTGGCCGCAGCAGGCGCGGCTGCTGCAGCTCTTCGACAACCGCGACGGCACGCTCTCGATCTTCGGCACGATCGTCGACCACGTCGCCCCCGCGACCGCGCCGGCGCCGGGAACCGACGCGGGGACGCTGGCGCCGATGGACCTCGCCTCGATCGGTCGCACCCTCTCCTACAACGACCACCAGACCGGCGCCCGCGAGTGCGACCCGTCCTGCGGCGAGGGCGTGGCGGAGGACCGCAACGTCGAGCTGCTGCTGAAAGACCCGCGGCGGAGCAGCGTGCGGGGTGGGGTGAAAGTGCGGTTCGGCCAGCCGGGCGCCTGCTCGAACCGCATCGCGGGATCACGCAAAGGCGAGCGCCTGCGCGGGACTCCCGGTTCCGACCTGCTGCTCGCCCGCGGCGGCGCCGACCGCATCCGTCCGCGCGCCGGTGACGACTGCGTCTTCGCCGGTCGCGGTGCCGACAAGGTGAACGCCCGCCGCGGCGG
>JALZHV010000255.1 GCA_030860625.1 Actinomycetota bacterium | reverse complement strand
GTCCTCCGCTGGGAAGCGAAGGCGGTCTACGGCGAGGGCACCCCGAAGACGGCCAGCGCGCACCTCGTCCCCCTCTTCACGATCGCCGACCCGGAGACGCTCCACCCGCCGCGGCCGCCGGGCGGGAACGAGCGCCAGGTGGTGCTGGCGCTGGTCGGCGAGAACACGGTGCCGCCGGAAGCGCGCACGGCGGCGGAGGTCGCCGAGGTCGCCGTCGAGCACGTGCACCTCCTCGACGAGGACGACCTCGCCTGCATGCCGCGGATGATCGACGCCTTCCTGCGCTGGGCGGCGGCCGCGGGAGCGGGGGTGACGGGATCCGGGCAGATCTCGGTCGTCCAGCTCCAGGACCTGCTCGCCGACCTCGCCGACCCCGAATTCCGCCAGAAGACGTTCGCCTACGAAAACGTCAGCCAGTTCCTGGAGAAGAGCCTGCACCTGCGGGTGGTGGGCTACCCGCCCACCGGCACCCCGCCCGAGACGAGCGGCACGAGCGGCAGCTTCGTGCCGATGGCGCCGGAGATCTCCACCGAGACGACGGTGGGGACGGCGACCTCGAAATGGGACTTCGCGACCGAACCGGCCATCGAAGACCCCTATCCCGCCAACCTCGACGCCTACTTCCAGCAGCTCGCCGCCGAACGAGACGCGAACGCCGCCGACGACCCGTTCGAGCCGGCGCCCGAGCGGACCGGGGCGGTTCTCGGCGACGAGGCGGAGAGCTCCCCGCCCTCGCTCTCGAAGCTGCTCTTCGGCGACTACTTCGCGGTGCTGACGCGGGCCGCCCTGCAGGGCGCGATCGACCTCCTCTCCGCCTATCCCTACGACTACGACCTCGAGGGCCGCAAGTCCCTCGCCGGGATCGCGGGGGACTTCGGCTCGGCCGAGCTGGAGGGGCTGCTCGGGGTCGCCGTCACCGCCGTCACGGTGGCGGAGGACTGCCGCGACGTCGCGCTCGCCTCCGGGCTGGAATTCGGGGTGACGGAACTGCCCTACCAGGTGCGCTCGGGGCAGTCCCTGAAGGACGTCGCGGCGGCGGCGCCGGCGCCGAAGAGCGCTCTCACCGGCGCCGGCGTGGCCGAGAGGAACCAGGCGGTCGAGGGCCTGCTGCGGACGGGGGGGACGCTGAAGGTCCCCGCCCACGAATGCACGCGGATGGAAAACGACGGCGACGGGTTCCTGAAAGCGTTCTTCGCGGTGCGGGCGGCGGGCGACGGCGGCGTCGAAGGCGTCAGCGAAGAGATGCTGGCCTGGTACGAACAGGCGA
Organism: Actinomycetota bacterium; assembly: GCA_030860625.1. Taxonomy (GTDB): domain Bacteria; phylum Actinomycetota; class Thermoleophilia; order Solirubrobacterales; family 70-9; genus VAYN01. Next base: position 2,167 of record JALZHV010000255.1, on the reverse strand, counting down.
TCTCGCTGCTCAACGGGGACGTGGTCTGGTCGGAAGTCGCGGTGGGGCGGAAGATCGAGGTGCCCTCGGGGTACCGCGACTCGACCCCGGCGGCCGCCGAGTACCCGGTCCACCCGCGCGACACCCTGCCCCGGATCGCGGCGACCTTCGCCAGGCTCCACCTCGAAAAAGGCGCCTACACGCCCTCGCCGGCGGGTGGGAAATACCCGGTTCCGGAGCTATCGCGCGAAATCGCCGTCACCGACACCTTCCGGCGCCTGGCCGAAGACTTCCCGGGCCTGGAGCTCGCCGAGCTCGCGGAGGCAAACGAAGAAGAGGCGGTGCTGGCGCCCCTCGCCACCCTGACCCTTCCCGACTACACGGCGCGGATCGGCGACGATCAGACGCCGGCGAAGCTGGCCGAAGCCTTCGACCTCGACCTCGCCGGGCTGGTCGACCTGCTCGGCGAAGTCGAAGGGATCTTCGCCGCGAAAAGCAAGCTGGCGATCCGCGACGTGCCCGCCCGGCCGCTCGACACCCTGCTCGAAGACCTGCTCGCCTCCGAACAGGCGAACTCGGTCGCGGTGCAGACCTCGCGCTTCCTCATGCACGGGATGCGGATGCCCGCCCCCGACGACCAGCAGTTCCTCTCGCTGACGCCTGAACAGGTCCGCGAAGGGGGCTTCACCGGCTCGCTGTACTCGCTGTATGAGCTGAACGGCCAGCAGACCCGGTGGCCAGATCCCAAAGAGAAAGTCGACGTCCTCCTCCGCAAGTCGAAAGCGCCCTGGCTCTCGTTCGCCGAGAGCGCGGTGGAGGAGGGGAAGCTGCGGATCGACGAGGCCGTCGACCAGCTCTCGCTGGCGATCACCCAGACCCGGTTCGGAGAAGACCTGCCGGATACGACCCTGGAACTCGGAGTCGAAGCCCCGCAGCCGATGCCGCCGTTCGAAACGCACGAGGTCCATCGCAACCTGCAGGCCCACATCCACTGGCAGGCGGCGGAACCGCCGGCGCTGCCGAGCGGCGGCGGGACGGCTCAGCCGGGGGAGCCGGCGATCTGGCCGTTCACTTCCGAGATGCTGGCGGTGGCCGCGGGGGCGGGAAGCGGATCGACGCCCGCCTACGGACTCTTCTCGACCCCGCTCGACGCGCCCCCGGGCACCGGGGAGTCGCCGCTGAAGAGCTACGCCTGGGCGGTCCGGATCCCGATCTCCCTGCAGCGGGTCGCCGGCGCGCCGTCGCCCGGTGCGTCCCAGCGCTGGCTCGAGCGCGTCTACCTCCTCGGCGGGGCTGACCACGACGGGGCCGAACGGCTGCTCGCGCTCCTGCGCCACCTGGAAGCGCCTGAAAGCCACGAGGCGAAAGTGGACCTCTTCCTCGCCTACCCCCCGAACGCGACCGAACCCAACCCGAGCGGGCTCGCCTCCGACGCGCTCGACCCGCTCCAGACCTACGTCCTCCAGACCAACCTCTCCACCGATACCCGGCAGCCGGAGACGGCGGCGGACGTGCTCGGCGCGGGCTACAGCGGCTCGATCAAACCTGCGGGCGAACTGCCGACTGGTTTCCTCGGGCTCCTCTGGAAGGCCTCGGTCGTTAACCCGGGCGGCTTCTACCTGCACTACGCCGCCAAGGGAGGGGCGGGGCTGCCCGACTCGGTCTTCGACGAGAGCGGCCACGGCAAGGTCGAGCTCGTCTGCCTGCTCGGCTCGCAGGCCGGTGGCGACGCCTCCGGCGGATCCCTGCTCTCGTTCAACAACGCCGCGGTCGTCGACGACAACCTCGACGCCGCCGCCGCCCAGGTGTACGCGAAGCAGACCGCGGCGGGGGGTCCGACGGTGCAGGTGCCGACCCTGCCGCCGGGGAGCCTCGGCTTCACGATGCTGCGCACGAAGCCACTCGACACGGACCTGGCGGGGCGGCTCTACAACCTCGTCGGCTTCCAGCTCGCCGGCACGGGGCCCTTCAGGGGCAGCAACGAGAGCCTGCCGGTGGGGCCCTCGCCGGCGCCCGCGCCCGACGCCGGGAAGCTGCTCTACCACCAGGTCTTCAACGCGGCGAAGCGGGTGAAAGACGAATACCGGCCGCCCCAGCACTGCGCCGCCCTGCCGCCCAGCGCCGACGACCCCTACGCCGGGATCGGCAAAGGGCCGGCGTCGATCTCCTTCGCCGAGCACGACGTGCT
>JALZHV010000254.1 GCA_030860625.1 Actinomycetota bacterium | reverse complement strand
GCCGCCACCGGCGCAGACCAGGTCGCGGCCCGCGTAGGAGAAGACGGCGTCGTTGCCGCCGCGGGCCACGATCACGTCACGGCCGCCGGTCCCGGTGAGGGTCTCCGAGGCCCCGGTCCCGACAACCGTCGCCGCGACCCCGCGGCAGGTGGCGGTCGGGGCTTTGGGGAGCACACGCACGTCCACCCTCGCCACGTCGTTGGCGGAGGCCGGGTCTTTCTGGGCGCTGGTGACGCCGGCGATGTTGGTGACGGTGGTGCCGCTCTCTCGCGCGACCACGTTCAGCGTCACGGTCGCCGAGCTGACTTTTGCCGCCGCGCCCGCTTCCAGGGTGCCGATCGCGCAGACGACTTTTTGCCCCTGCAGCGCGCAGGTTCCCAGCGTGCTGGCGGCCGAGCCGAAGTCGGTCCCCTTCGGCAGCGGGTCGTTGACGGTCACTCCCGTCGCCGTTTCCGGACCCAGGTTTTCGACTTTGATCGTGTAGGTGATGGTCTCGCCGACTTCGACCGTGGAGACGTTTGCCGTCTTGGTGATTTTCAGGTCGGTCGGGTCGCCGGGCGCGGCCGTTCCCACAGTCGTAAGCCCCAGGACCGCGACTACCGTTGCCGCAAGAAGTCGCTTCATCTTCAACCTCCTCTTAGTGGACTCCCCCTCGGTGTTGAAACGGTTAGCGCCGAGCCTTGTCAGCGGCTAGGTTTTAGGGACCGATGGAGCAGTGGAACAACGGCAGACGGTTCGAGGGGAGGGTCGCGCTCGTCACCGGAGCGGGGGGCGCGCTCGGCGGCGCGGTCGCGCGCGCGCTGGATCGCGAGGGGGCGACGGTCGTGCTCGGCTACCGCTCCTCGGAGGACTCCGCCCGCGCCGCGCTCGAGGAGGTCGAGGCCGCCGGCTCGCGGGGCCACGTCGCCCAGCTCGAGGTGACCGACGACGAGTCGGTCCAACGCTACGTCGCCGAGGCGGCCGAGCGCTACGGCCGGATCGACGTCGTCGTCAACGCCGCCGGCCGCATCGACCCCGCCGACGCGGTCCGCTTCGCCGAGTCGCAGGCCCCCGAGTTCGCGAAGCTGCTCGACGTCGACCTGCTCGGCAGCTTCCGCGTCTGCCACGCCGCCGCCCCGCACCTGAAGGCGACCGGCAACGGCGCGATCGTCAACTTCTCCGGCTCCTACGGCAACGGGATCAACCAGGAGAACGTGGTCAACTCGGTCGCCGTCACCTACTGCGCCGCCAAGGGCGGCGTCCGCGCCCTCACCTCGGCCCTGGCCCGCGACCTGGCGCCGGAGATCCGCGTCAACGCGGTCGCGCCCGGCCCGATCGAAGCCAACTGGGAGGACGACTGGGAGATCCCCGAGGAGCACCTGAAAGAAGCCCTGGCGATGACGCCGCTGGGGCGGATGGGCAAGCCCGAGGAGATCGCCGAAACGGTGCTCTATCTCGCCTCCGACGGCGGCGGCTACACCACCGGCCAGGTCCTCGAGGTCAGCGGCGGCTGGATCCTGGAGGGCTGAGGGAGATGGCTGAGCTCGACGTCGACCTCAGCGAGCTCCTTCCCCCCGACCTGCCCGACGGCCGCGAAGCGGTCGCGGAAGGGCGCGAGATGGCTTCCGGCGTCGAGCGCGCCCGTTCGCTCTACTGCGAGGAGAAGGGCGTCGGCTCCGAGCGCGAGTGGCGCGAAAGGGCGCGGCGCGAGGGCATCCCCTGCACCTGCATGAACATCGGCCTCGCCACCTGGGAGGACACCCGCGAGGCGCTGGGATTGATCTACGAGGACGCGCTCTCGCGCGGGGTGCGCCCGCCCGACCGCTTCAACCTGATCGCCGAGCGGCGGATGGGGCTGCCGAAAGACAAGCGCGCCGACGCCCCGCAGGAGACCGGCCCGGTGCTCTGGACCGATCAGGACTGGTGGGACCTGACCCACACCGTGCCGGTCCAGCCCGAGGCGGCCGACAACATGATCGGCGGCCCCGGCTCGGTCGAAAACGCGCTCGACGCGCTGCGGGTCGGGATCACCCACATCGGCGTCCTCTCGCAGTACATGTGGCGCTGGCCCTACTGGACCGACGACGTCGGCCAGACGATGGCGGTGCTGAAGGCGGCCGGGGCGCTCGCGGCCTTCCGCGACGAGGGCGTCTGCTTCGACTCCTACCTCGAGGACGGCTATCCCGGCGTCTTCCACGACTACGCCAACTACGTCGGCTGGGCGATGCTCGAGCGCTACATCAGCGAGGAGCTGATCGGCGCCGCCTACTCCTGCTCCTGGGGCGGGCTGACCCAGAACCCGGCGGTCAAGTCAGCGGTGACGCTGGCCCTGCACGCGGCCAACCCCGACGAAGTCCCGGCCGGGTTCGTCCAGGGGGACACGATCGGCAACACGCCGGATTTCGATTCCAACATGGCGGTCCTGAACACCGACGTCCTCTTCATGAAGATGGTCGACCATCGCTACCGGCTCGGCGGCGCCCCGATCGCGGTCCCGGTCACCGAGACCGAGCGGATCCCCACCTGGCAGGAGGTGGCGACGGTGCAGACGATCAGCCGCCGGCTCGAGGAGTACGTGCCGCTGGTCGAGCCGGTCGTCGACTGGGCCAAGATCGAGGCGATGCGCGACGAGCTCGTCCGCGGCGGCAGGGCCTTCTTTGAAGCGGCGCTGCAGGGGCTGGGGAGCGCCGGCATCGACGTCCGCGACCCCGCGCAGCTCCTGCTCGTGATCAAACGGCTCGGCTCGACCCGCTGCGAGGAGCTCTTCGGCGCCGGCGAGCCGGACCCGGAGTTCCCGCGCGGACGCCGCCCGGTGCTCGAAACCGACCTGGTGCGGAACACGATGGAAGAGCGCGAGCGGCTGCTGGAGCAGCTGCGCGCCCGCGGCGAGGTCGAGGCGATCCGGGGGATGAAGGTGCTCGTCAGCTCCACCGACGTGCACGAATTCGCCGAGTTCCTGCTCACCTCCTCGCTGGCCGCGGCCGGCGCCGACGTGATCGACTTCGGCATCAACCGCGACCCCGAGGACATCGTCAAAGCGGTGATCGAGACCGACGCCGACGCGGTCGTCATCACCACCCACAACGGCGTCGCCCGCTCCTTCGGCCAGCGTCTGATGAGGGAGCTCGGCGGCACCGGGTCCGCGGGCGTTCCCGTCTTCATGGGCGGCGTCTTGAACGAGGACGTCGATGGCTCGGAGATCCCGATCGACGTCAGCGCCGACCTCAACGCCACCGGGATCGAGACCCCGGGCACGATCGACCGTCTGGTCGAGGCGCTGGCCGACCGCCGCCCCGGCGGCGTCCCCGCCTGAGGCGGCCGTGGGCGTCGTCGCGCTCGCGGACTTCGGCAGCACCTACACCAAGGTCAGCCTGGTCGACCCCGGGGAGGGGAGGCTGCTGGCGCGGGCGGAGGCCCCGACGAGCATCCGCACCGACCTGATGGAGGGCTACGAGC
>JALZHV010000253.1 GCA_030860625.1 Actinomycetota bacterium | reverse complement strand
CGCCGCGCCCAAGGCGTCGGCCAGTGCATCGATCTGCGCCTTCGTGCGCCGCTCGGTGATCGCGACGAGGAGGCCGTCCTCGAACTCGGGATAGTCGCGGCCGAGCGGGTAGCCGGCGGCGATGCCGCGCTCGGCGACGCGCTCGAGCACCGCCTCCACTGGCGCGTCCAGCCGCACCGCGAACTCGCGCGCCACCGGCGCGTCGTGCAGCAGCTCGACCCCGTTGACCGCGGTCAGTCGCTCGCGCGCATACGCGGTCCGCCGGACCAGCAGCTCGCCCAGCTCGCGGAAGCCGTGGCGGCCGAGCCAGGCGAGGTGGACCATCGCCCCGAGCGCGTTCAGCGCCTGGGCGGTGCAGATGTTGTTGGTCGCTTTCTCGCGGCGGATGTGCTGCTCGCGGGTCTGCAGCGAGAGGACGAAGCCGCGGCGGCCGTCGACGTCCTCGGTTTCGCCGGCGATCCGGCCCGGCATGCGGCGGATCTGCTCCTCGGTCGCGCAGAAGAAACCAAAGGACGGGCCACCGAAGTCCAAACGATTGCCGAGCGGCTGACCCTCGCCGAGGGCGATGTCGGCGCCGCATTCGCCCGGTGACTTGAGGATGCCGAGCGTCATCGGGTCGCAGGCGACGACCAGCAGCGCCCCGTGCTCCTTCGCGGCGGCGCCGAGCGCCTCGACGTCCTCGACCGCGCCGAGGAAGTTCGGGCTCTGGAGGAAGACCGCGGCGGTGTCGCCGTCGACCGCCTCGGCCAGGGCCGCGGCGTCGGTGAGACCGCCCTCCAGCCCCACCTCGACCACCTCGGCGCCGTAGCCGACCGAGTAGGTCCGCAGCGTCTCGCGGCTGTGCGGGTGGACGCCGCGGGAGATGACGAAGCGCTTGCGCTTGGTCGCGCCGATCGCCAGGTAGCCGGCCGAGGCCAGCGCCGAGGGCCCCTCGTAGAGGGCGGCGTTGGAGACCGGCAGCCCGGTCAGCTCCGACATCGCCGTCTGGAACTCGAACATCACCTGCAGGCCGCCCTGGGAGATCTCCGGCTGGTAGGGCGTGTAGGGCGTCAGGAACTCAGACCGCGAGGTGATCGCGTCGACGATCGCCGGCACGTAGTGGTCGTACATCCCCGCCCCGACGAAGCAGACCTGCTCTTCGGCGCTGGCGTTGCGCTCCGACAGCTCCCGCAGCCGCTCGTAGACCTCGGCCTCGGACATCCCGTCCGGCAGCGCCAGCGGCCGGCCCAGGCGCAGGGGCTCGGGGATCTGCTCGAAGAGCTCGGCCGCGGAGCCGACGCCGATCGCGTCGAGCATCTCCTGGCGGTCGTCGGGGGTGGCGGAGGTGTAGCGAGTCACCTAGATAAGGCTAGGGAAGCGGGTGGCCGGGCTTTCCGGCTAGCGGTCCAGCATCTTGCGGTATTCCTCGGGCCCGAGCAGGGTCTCCGCCTCCTCGGGCGAGGTCAGCCTGACCTTGATCAGCCAGCCCTCGCCGTAGGGATCCTCGTTGACCTTCTCCGGCGCGTCCTGCAGCGCCTCGTTGACCTCGAGGACCTCGCCCGAGAGCGGCGCGATCACGTCGGAGACCGCCTTCACCGACTCGACCTCGGCATAGGAGGAGTCTTTCTGCACCTGCGCGCCGACTTCCGGCGGGTCGTAGAAGACGACCTCGCCGAGCGAGTCCTGGGCGTACCAGGTGATTCCGAAGGTCGCCTGGTCCCCCTCGATCCGGGCCCAGTCGTGTTCCTCGTGGTAGCGCAGGTCGTCGGGGTAGGTGGCGTCGCTCACAAATCAGCTCCTTTGCGGGTACAGGGGCCTGGAAGCTATCCGGGCGGAGCGGCGTTTGCCGCGCACGTCGATCTCGATCTCGGTTCCGACCTCCGCAAGCTCCGACTTCACGTAGGCCATCCCGGCGCCGAGCTCGAGCGAGGGCGAGAAGGTGCCGCTGGTGACGACGCCGACCTGCTCGTCGCCGCGGAGGACCGGGTTGCCGCCGCGCGGGATCCCCTGACCCTCGATCTTGAAGGCGACCAGCGTCTCCGCCGTGCCCTCGGCACGGGCGCGGGCGATCGCCTCGGAGCCGATGAAGTGGGTCGCCTCCTTGCAGCACCAGCCGAGGCCGGCTTCGACCGGGTTGCGCTCGGGCGTCAGCTCGTTGCCGTGAAGGGGATAACAGACCTCCAGCCGCAGGGTGTCGCGGGCGCCGAGCCCGCAGGGGACGATCCCCGCTTCCCGCAGCTGGCCCCAGAGCGAGGGCGCCACCTCGGGATCGATCAGCAGCTCGACCCCGTCCTCGCCGGTGTAGCCGGTGCCGCAGGCGAGCGCCGGCCGGCCGCCGATCTGGGTGCGAGCGACGCGGAAGCGCGGCGGCAGCTCGATCCCCAGCGTCCGCGCCAGCACCCCCCGCGCGTGCGGCCCCTGCACGGCGAGCATCGCGAAGCGGTCGGCGACGTCGCGGACGATCACCCCGAACTCGCGGCTCTGCTGCCCGAGCCAGGCGAGGTCGCTCTCGTGGTTGGAAGCATTGGTGACGATCAGGTAGTTGTCGCCGCCGAGCCGGTAGACGAAGAGGTCGTCGATGACGCCGCCCTCCTCGTTGCAGAGGCACGAGTACTGGGCGCCTCCCGGCACGATCCGAGCGACGTCGTTGGAGAGCACCCGCTGCAGGAAGGCGAGCGCGTCGGGCCCCTCGACTTCGACCTCGCCCATGTGGGAGACGTCGAACATCCCGGCATGCCGCCGCACGGCCGAGTGCTCCTCGCGGATCCCCTCGTAGGTGACCGGCATCTCCCAGCCGGCGAACGGCACCAGCTTGGCGCCGAGCTCGGCGTGGCAGTCGTGGAGAGGGGTTCGCTTTACGGTGGTGACCGCGTCGCTCACACGGCCAATCTACCTGCCGGGGCGCGCCTACTCTTTGAGGAAGCCCGGGACGTCGATGTCGTCCTCGGAGACCCGCAGTTTGCGGATCTCCGTGTCCTCGGCGGAGACGCGCGGGCGGCTTTCGTAACGGCGACGGACCCGCTGCGGCGAGCGGGCGAGGAGCTCGAAGCCCTCGAAACCGGTCGCGATCACCGTCACCCGGACCTCGTCTTTCATCGACTGGTCGACGACCGAGCCGAAGATGATGTTGGCGTTCTCGTCGGCCTCGGCCTGGACGAGCTGGGCCGCCTCGTTGACCTCGAAGAGGCCGAGGTCCTCGGGGCCGGTGATGTTCAGCAGCATCCCGGTCGCGCCTTTGATCGACTCCTCGATCAGCGGCGAGGTGATCGCCGCCTTGGCGGCGTCGAGCGCGCGGGCCTCGCCGGTGGCGGAGCCGACGCCCATCAGGGCCGAGCCGGCGTCGCGCATGATCGTGCGCACGTCGGCGAAGTCGAGGTTGATCAGGCCGGGGATCGTGATCAGGTCGGTGATGCCCTGGACGCCCTGGCGGAGGATGTCGTCGGCCATGCGGAAGGCCTCG
>JALZHV010000252.1 GCA_030860625.1 Actinomycetota bacterium | reverse complement strand
CCCTCGGGGTCGCCGCCGGGGACGAGCCCGAGCCGGTCGCCGACGAGGAGCCGAGCCGCTGGAGCCCCGGCCGCGCGCTTGCCGTCGCCGGCCTCGCCGTCGCGATCTTCGCCACCGGCCTCCTCTTCCTCTCCGACGTCTACCTGCGCAAGGCGCGGGTCGAGGCCGCCACCTCCCCCCAGGCCGCGCTCGACTCCGCCCGCACCGCCGAGTCGCTCAACCCGCTCGCGGTCGACCCGCTCTACCTGCAGGCCTCGGCGCTGGAGACGCAGGGGGACGCGGCGGGCGCCCGGGCGGCGCTGCGGGAGGCCCTGGACCGGGAGCCGGACAACTTCGTCACGCTTGCCTTGTTAGGGGACCTGGAGACGCGGGCCGGAAAAGCCCGCCAAGCGCGTCTCTACTATCGGCGTTCGTTGCGGCTCAACCCCCTCGACGTCGGATTGAGGGAGCTGAGCGGCGAAGCCGGAGGAGAGGAGCGTGGTGCTGAGTAGGTGGCGAATCCTGGCGCTGTCGGCGGCGGCCTTGGCCGCGCTGGTCCTTGCCGCGCCCGCGCAGGCGAAGATGTTGAAGGCGATCTGGGGGCCGACCGAGCTGCCCAAGAGCAGCCCCCTCTGCCCGGTCTCCGACTCCCCCTGCTCGGCCTTCCCGGTCTATCGCCAGCTCGGCGTCGATGTCTTCCAGTTCCAGATCCACTGGGACGAAGTGGCGCCGCAGCCCCCGGCCAACCCGCGCGACCCCGGCGACCCCGCCTACAACTGGGGCCCGGTGGCGAAGGTGGTCGAGGCGGCGGTCGCGAGCGGCGTCCGCCCGGCGGCCCTGGTCCAGCGCTCCCCCGCCTGGGCGAGCGGCAAGGGCAAGCCGATCTGGGCGCCGAAGAAGCCCGGGGACTTCGCCAGCTTCATGTTCGCGGCCAGCAAGCGCTTCCCGGACATCCACATGTGGATGATCTGGGGCGAGCCCAGCCGGCGGGAAAACTTCCTGCCGATGAAGAAGGGCCAGGCGCTCGGCCCGCGCATCTACGCGCAGATGCTGGACCGCTCCTACGCCGCCCTGAAGCAGGCCGACCGCCGCGACCTCGTCATCGGCGGCATGACCCTCAACGGCGGCACCGTCAAGCCGCCGGAATTCATCCGCCTGATGAAGCTGCCGAACGGGCGGCCGCCGCGGATGGACCTCTGGGGCCACAACCCCTTCGACGCCCGCTTCCCGCGCCTGCGCGACGAGCCGATCGGCCGCTTCCGCGGCTTCAACGACATCGACACCCTGCACCGGGAGATCGGCAACGCCTACCGCGCCGGCAAGCGCAAGGTGCCCCGGCTCTGGCTCTCGGAGTGGACGATCGTCTCCGACCGCCCCCTCGACCTCTTCAGCGGCTTCTTCGTCTCCCGCAAGGAACAGGCGATCCGCCTCAGGGCCGCCTACACGATCTCCCGCCGCACCCCCTACGTCGCCGGCCTCGGCTGGTTCACCCTCCTCGACCAGGCCGTCTCCGAAGGCGGCGCCGCCTGGGGCCTGATGGACGAGCACGGCGTCCCGAAGCCGGCCTTCAAGGCTTACGAAGAGGTCCCATCGGGATAATCCCCTATATGGGCGACGCTGAGAGCCAGAGCACGGTCGAGCTGCTGAAGAGCGTCACGCTCTTCGCCGACCTTGAGGAGGGGGAGCTGGAGCGCTTCTCGCACGTCGCCGTCCCGCGCTCGTTCCCGGCCGGCACCCGCGTCTTTCACGAGGGCGACGATTCGGACGCCTGCTACATCGTCAAGGAGGGCAGCTTCCGGGTCACCCGCGAACACTCCGACGGCCGCGCGATCACCCTCGCCACCCTCGGCCCAGGCGAGATCTTCGGCGAGCTGGCGATGCTCGACGGCGACCGGCGCTCCGCCAGCGCCGAGGCGCTGACCGAGGGCGAGCTGCTGGCGCTGCCGGCCAACGACGTCCGCGCCCTGCTCGCCCGCCACCCGGAGATCTCCCTCAAGCTCGTCGCCGGCCTCGTCCGCCGCCTCCGCGCCGCCAACGTCCGCCTCTCCCGCCAGTCCTTCCAGACCGTCCCCAGCCGCGTCGCCGGCATCCTCGCCCAGCTCAGCCGCGAGGCCCAGAACGACGGGGCCAACGGAGGCGACGGCGACGGCGAAGAAGAGGTGACGATCCAGATGAACCAGACCGACCTCGCCCAGCTCGCCGGCACCTCGCGCGAGTCGGTCAGCCGCTTCCTCGCCGAGCTCGAGCGCGCCGGCGTCGTCCGCTCCGGCCGCGGCCGGGTCACCGTCCTCGAGCCGGAGAAACTCCGCAACTACATCTACTGATGGACCTGCCGTATCGGTGGAACGGCGCCAGTAGCGATCTATTCGGAGGCGGCGCGGCGAAGAGCTTCGTTCAGCGTTTTGTTGTCCCGCGGCGCTTCGCCTATTCCTCGCACGTTCCCCCGCTTGCTGACCGGGACAAAACCCGGCCGCCTATTCCTCGCTTTGTCGCTGGACATGCTGGAGTCGGACTGAGCGGACTTCCGAAGCATCGATAAAAATCCCGCCCGTTTTCTTGACTTCCATTTCGTCATTTTCATTTCGATCGTACTCCTTGTCGAAGAAGAGATAGCGAGGACTGGGAGCAAGGCCGATGACGGAGCCGTTGTCGAGGAACGCATGGAATCTCTCTCCTGAGGCGAGGGTGATTTCCACGGCCGCCCATTCGCCTTCCAGGGCCCGCTCCCAAAGCGCCTCCCACGCGGTTGGCGGGTTGAACACCCCGGTCCAAGCGAGCGCCCTCGCCGGCTTCGACTCCAGGTTGTTGCCGAGGCTGCTGACCGCCGCCCCTGCTGCCAGCCCGGTGGCAAAGGCGACGATCAGGTTGACGAATATGGACCCGACGACGAACGAGTCGTGCTCGCCGAGGGCTCCGGCCCCCGCCCAATCGGCGATGCGGTGCCCGCCCAAGAGCCAGGCCATCGGGAGCCACAGCAGGCTTGCCACCACCGCCTGGGCGAGCAGGTAGAAGTCGCGGGTAGGTAGGGCGTGGGCCCGGGACCGGTTGTAGCCCCCGATCAGCAAGAACCCGGGAACGACCAGAACGATGAAGGAGAAGACAGCTCCGACGCTGGATGGCATGGTCTCTGATTAAGGATGTACGCGGCCAATCTCTCCCCCCGGATCGAGAATCGAAGATGACTCGCCCAGATGAGCTGCGGGTGCGGATGGTCGAGCGCCAGCTGCGAGCGCGGGGGATCGGCGACGAGCGGGTGCTGGCGGCGATGGGGGAGGTGCCGCGGGAGTGCTTCGTCCCCGAGCCGTTGAGGCGACGCGCCTACCGTGACGGCGCGCTGCGCATCGGCGAAGGGCAGACCATCTCCCAGCCGTGGATTGTCGCGTGCATGGCCCAGCTGCTCGAGCTCGAGGGTGACGAGACCGTGCTGGAGGTCGGCACGGGCTCGGGCTACGCGGCCGCGGTGCTCTCGCGCC
>JALZHV010000013.1 GCA_030860625.1 Actinomycetota bacterium | reverse complement strand
GGAGCGGGTCGCCGCCGAGCTGGAGCGGCTCTCGATGCCGGGCGCCTCGCTCGAGGTCGTGCTCGAGCCGCACCCCGACGGCTACGGCCCCTCCGGCCGCGAGACCGTCGAGCTGCGCGTCGCCCCGAACCCGGGGATCGAGGCGGCGCCGCTGCGGGACGCCGCCTCCGGCGGCGAGCTCTCGCGGGTGATGCTGGCGCTGAGCGGGCTCGGCCAGGCGGGCAGCGCCGCGACGATGGTCTTCGACGAGATCGACGCCGGGATCGGCGGCAAGACGGCGCGGGTGGTCGGCGAGCGGCTGCGGGCGCTGGGGGAGGACCGGCAGGTCATCTGCATCACCCACCTGCCGCAGGTCGCCTCCCTCGCCGAGGTCCACTTCCGCCTCGAAAAGGACCTGCGGGGCGAACAGGCCGCGGCCAGGGTCGAGCGGCTGGCCGGCGAGGGCGTCGTCGCCGAGATCCGCCGCATGCTCGGCGGCGAGAGCTCCGACGAGGCAGCCACCCGCCACGCCCGCGAGCTGCTGGCTGCCGCCTGATCGGCGCATAGCGGCGTCCTCAGTCGCTCGCGTGCGGAGCACGCCACGCTCCTTGCGTCCTTGCTCTGCTTGATCAGGTGAACTTTTGGCCTAACCTGAGCCGGTGAGCACTACCAGTCGCCGACGCCTTCCCGCCTTACTGGGGCGCCGGAACGGAACGCGGGCGGAGGCGCCGATCGAAGGGACCGCACGTCTGGGGGCGCGGACCAAGCACCTGGTGAAACGGCTGCGGCCCGGCGAGGTCGCCGTCATCGACCACATCGACATCGACCGCATCGCCGCCGAGGAGCTGATCGAAGCCGGGGTGGTGGCGGTGCTCAACAACGCGCCGTCTTCCCAGGGCCGCTACCCCAACGCCGGGCCGCTGATGCTGGCGCGGGCGGGGATCCGGCTGATCGACTTCCCCGGGGCCGACCTGTTCGAGCTGCTGAAGGACGGCGACGCGGTGCGGATCGTCGACGGCGCCGTCTTCGTCGGCGACGAGGAGGTCGTCAGCGGCCACGTCCGCCGCGTCGCCGAGCTCGAGCGCGAGATGCAGGAACACCGGGAACGGATCGACGAGGCGCTGGGCGAATTCGCCGAGAACACCGTCGCCCACGTGCGCGAAGAGACCGATCTCCTAACCGGCAACATCGACTTCCCGCAGACCCGCGCCACCTTCCGCGACCGCCACGTCCTGATCGTCGTCCGCGGCGAGCGCCACCGCCGCGACCTGAAAGCGCTGCGCGCCTATATCCGCGACGTGCGGCCGCTGATCGTCGCCGTCGACGGCGGGGCCGACGGGGTCCTCGAGGCGGGGCTGAAGCCCGACGTGATCCTCGGCGACATGGACTCCGCCGGCGACGCCGCGCTCTGCTGCGGGGCCGAGCTGATCGTCCACGCCTATCCCGACGGCCGCGCGCCGGGGCAGGAGCGCCTGCAGGAAGCGGGCCTGAAGTACCAGGTCGTCCCCGCCGCCGGGACCAGCGAGGACGTGGCGATGCTGATGGCGCACGAGAAGGGGGCGGCGCTGATCGTCAGCGTCGGGGCGCACTTCAATCTCGTCGAGTTCCTGGATCGCAAGCGCGGCGGCATGTCCTCGACCTTCCTGACGCGGCTGAAGATCGGCGAGCGGCTGGTCGACGCGAAGGGGGTGAGCCGGCTCTACCACCCGAGCTCGGCCTGGGCCCCGCTCGCCTTCTTCGGCGTCGCCTTCCTGGTCCTGCTGACGATCCTCATCATCACCTCGCCGGCCCTCAACGACGTCTTCGAACTGATCTGGCTGAAGATCCGGATCTGGCTCGGCATCGACTAGCGGCGCCGACGGCGCCTCCGGCAGGCACTAGCCTTCCGCCCCGATGGGGTACTCCGCGCGCTACCACGCCACCTCGCTGATCGCGGTCTTCCTCGCGCTGGCGATCGGGATCCTGATCGGCGCCGAGTTCGGCGGCGACGCGCTCGAGAGCACCCGCAAGAACCTCGAGCACAGCCTCGTCGGCAACCTCGAGGACGAACGCTCGCGGGCCGACGAGCTGGGCGAAGAACTGAACCGCTCTAACGAGTTCGCCGAGCGCGTCTACCCGGTGCTGACCCGGGACCGGCTGGAGGGGCACCGGATCGCGATCCTCGCCCTCGGTGGCCTCTCCGGGGAAATCACCGACAGCGTCAAGGAAGCGCTGGTGCCGACCGGGGCGAAACTGGTCGGGGTGGGGGTGGTGCGCGAGCCGCTTGACGTCAACGGCCTCGCCGAAGACCTCGCCAAAACGCGCTTCGCCGACCTGCGCTCCAACCCCGACGCGCTGACCGAACTGGGGACCGGCCTCGGCCGCCAACTCGTGCTCGGCGGCACCCTGCCCGAAGTCGTCCGTGGCGACCTCTTCTCCCGCGCCAGCGGAACCTTCGGGGGGCTCGACGGCCTCGTCGTCGTCCGCGACCAGCCGGAAGAGATGGGGCCTTTCCAGCTCGCCAAAACCGACCAGCTGGAGGAGGCGCTGATGAGCGGGGTCGCCGCCACCCGCGTGCCCGCGGTCGGGGTAGAGACCTCGACCGCGGAAACGTCCTCGGTCTCCTTCTTCCAGGCGAACGACATCTCGAGCGTCGACGACGTCGACCTCACGGCCGGGCGTCTGGCGATGGTCTTCGCCCTGCTCGGCGCCGACGGCAGCTTCGGCGTCAAGGGGACCGCCGACCAGCTGCTGCCGGACCTGCTGACCGAGGGCAGATAGCCCGTGGAGTGGGTCGGCTTCCCGCTGGCGATCGCGATCTCGCTCTTCCTCGTCCCGGCCGGGGCGCGGGGGCTGCGCGACGCCGGCCTGGTGCGGGAGAACTACCGCGGCGCGCGACTGGCCTTCCCGCTGGGGGCGGTGCTGGCAACGGCGGCGCTGGTGGCGCTGGCGCCGCTCGCCTTCCTCGACGACCGCGCCGACCTCGACCTGCTGGAGCCGGAGCTGCGGCGTTGGCTGCCCTACCTGCTGGGGATCGCCTTCCTCGGCTTCCTCGACGACGCGCTCGGCCAAGGGGAGAGGACCGGGACGCCGCGGGGCTGGCGCGGGCACTGGGCGGCGCTGCGGGGGGGTTCGCTCTCGACCGGGGCGATCAAGGCGATCGGCGCCTTGGCGCTGGCCGCCTACGTCGTCTCCGGTCGCGGGCTCGAAGACTGGCGCTACCTCGCCGACGTGGCGCTGCTGATCCTGACCACGAACCTCTTCAACCTGCTCGACCTGCGGCCGGGCCGGGCCGAGAAGGCGCTGGTGCTGCTCGGTGCCGGCCTCTGCCTCGGCGCTTGGAGCCTCGGGCCGCTGGAGCTGCTGGGGATCTTCGCCGGGTCGGTCCTGGTCGGCGCCTGGCTGACGCTGCGGGAGCGGGCGATGCTGGGCGACACCGGCTCCAACCTGATCGGGGCGGTCGCCGGGGTCTGGTTGCTGACCTCCTTGGGCGCCGACGCGCGGCTGATCGCCCTCGCGGCCGTCCTCACGCTGACGATTTACGGCGAGTTGCGGTCTATTTCGAAGGCGATCGACAGGGTTCCGCCCCTGCGCTGGCTAGACTCGCTCGGCAGAGCATGAGTCCGACGAGCAAAGGCGACACGAAGTTCATTTTCGTCACCGGCGGCGTCGTTTCGGCCCTCGGCAAGGGGATCACCGCGGCGGCGATCGGGCGCCTCCTCGTCTCCCGCGGCTACCGCGTCCAGCTGCAGAAGTTCGACCCCTACATCAACGTCGACCCGGGGACGATGAGCCCGTTCCAGCACGGCGAGGTGTTCGTCACCGAGGACGGGGCGGAGACCGACCTCGACCTCGGCCACTACGAGCGCTTCACCGACGAGAACACGACGCGGGCCTCGAACGTCACCGCCGGCGCCGTCTACAACTCGGTGATCAAGCGCGAGCGCCGCGGCGACTACCTCGGCGCCACCGTGCAGGTGATCCCGCACATCACCAACGAGATCAAGCAGAAAATCCTCATCGTCGCCGAGTCGCAGTCGGTCGACTTCGTGATCACCGAGATCGGCGGCACCGTCGGCGACATCGAGGCGCTGGCGTTCCTCGAGGCGATCCGCCAGCTCTACACGGACCTCGGGCCGAAGCGGGCGATGTTCATCCACCTCACCCTGGTGCCCTACGTCGGCCACGCCGGCGAACTGAAGACGAAGCCGACCCAGCACTCGGTCAACGAGCTGCGGCGGATCGGGATTCAGCCACACGCCTTGGTCTGCCGCTCCGAGGGCCGGCTCGACCGCGAGATCCGCGGCAAGATCGCCCTCTTCGCCAGCCTTCCCGTCGACGCGGTGATCTCCGCCCACGACGTCGACAACATCTACAAGGTGCCGCTCGTCTTCCGCGCCGAGGGCGTCGACGACCTCGTCCTCGACCACTTCGGGATGGAGGCCCCCTCGCCGGACATGGCCGAGTGGGAGGACATGGTCCGCCGCGCCGACAACGCGACCGGCAAGGTGCGGATCGCCGTCGTCGGCAAGTACGTCCAGCTCGCCGATGCCTACAAGTCGGTGATCGAGGCGCTCGAGCACGGCGGCTTCCACCACGGCGTCGAGGTCGAGGTCGAGCTGGTCGACTCCGAGAACTTCGACCCCGAGCGGCTCGAGGGCTGCGACGGGATCCTGATCCCCGGCGGCTTCGGCGAGCGCGGGATCGAGGGCAAGGTCGAAGCGGCGCGGATCGCCCGCGAGAAATCGATCCCCTACTTCGGCATCTGCCTCGGGATGCAGATCGCGGTGGTCGAGTTCGCGCGCCACGTCGCCGGCATGGACGGCGCCAACTCGGCCGAGTTCGACCCCGAGACGCCGTACCCGGTCGTCGACCTGCTGCCGGAGCAGAAGGAGGTCTCCGACATGGGCGGGACGATGCGCCTCGGCGCCGACCCGGTGAAACTGCACGAGGGCACGAAAGCGCGCGAGATCTTCGGCGAGGCCGTCATCTACAAGCGCCACCGCCACCGCTACGAGGTCAACATCCAGCTGCGCCGCCGGCTCGAAGACGAGGGCCTGGTCTGCGGCGGCACCTCGCCCGACGAGCGGCTGGTCGAGATGGTCGAGCTGCCCGACCACCCGTTCTTCGTCGCCTCCCAGTTCCACCCCGAGTTCAACTCGCGGCCGAACCGGCCCGAGCCGCTCTTCCGCGAGTTCGTCGGCGCCGCCGTGCGCCAGGCGGGCGAGCGCCCCGCCGACGGCGATCGGCTCGAAGCGGTCGAAGAGGAAGTCGTCGAGAGCGACGTCGGCCTCCGCCGCTCCGCCTGACGCCCTGCCGAGGGCTCCCGGTTAGCCTGTCGGCTGTGGAGGGTTCCTCTCGACTGCACCAGCGGTTCGTCCGCTACTGCGAGACCCGCAGCCCGACCGGTGAGGAGCGGGAGATCGCCGACACCCTGGCCGCCGAGCTGCGGGCGCTGGGGCTCGAGGTGAGCGAGGACGAGGCGGCGCAGGCCGCCGAGGCGGGCGCCGGCAACCTGCTCGTCCGCTCGCCGGGCGCGGGCGAGGACTGGGTGATGTTCTGCGCCCACGTCGACACGGTCCCGCACCGCGGGCAGGTCGAGGTGGTCGACGACGAAGGGGTCTTCCGCAGCCGCGGCGAGACGATCCTCGGTGCTGACAACAAGGCGGCGGTGGCGGTCTTCATGGAGCTGATTGCCCGCCACGTCGAGCGGCCCGGGCCGGTGGGGATCGAGCTGGTCCTGACCGTGGCCGAGGAGCAGGGCCTGCGCGGGGCGAAGGCCTTCGACGCCTCCCGGCTGCGCTCCCGGGCCGGGTTCGTGCTCGACCACGCGGGCACGATCGGGGAGGTGGTCGTCACCACGCCGACCCAGCAGAAGGTGATCGCCGACTTCCTCGGCGTCGAGGCCCACGCCGGGATCAGACCCGAGGACGGCAGCAACGCGATCGCCGCCGCGGCGGCCGCGATCACGCGGATGGAGCTGGGGCGCCTTGACGAGGAGACGACCGCCAACGTCGGGGTGATCTCCGGCGGCACCTCGGGGAACGTCGTCCCCGGCCGCTGCCAGGTCCACGCCGAGTCGCGCAGCCTCGACACCGAACGGGCCGCCGAGGTGGCGGGGAAGATCGCCGACGCCTGCGCCTGGGGGGCGAGCGAGCACGGCTGCGACGTCGACGTGCGGATCGAAGAGCTCTTCCGCGGCTACAAGGTGCCGAAGGAGTCGGCGGCGCTGGCCCTGGCCGAGACCGGGCTGCACGGCGCCGGGCTCGAGCCGCAGCGGGTGGCGATCGGCGGCGGCAGCGACGCCAACGTCTTCCGCCGCGACGGCTTCGACTGCGTCCTGCTCTCCAACGGGACCGCCGACGTTCACACCTCGAACGAGAGGGTGCCGGCGCGCAGCCTCGACAAGATGCTCGAGGTCTGCGAGCGGATCGTCGCCGCGGCGGCTGAGACCCCGGCGGGGGAGTAGTGGGGGGTCGCCTGAAGCTGCGCCGCGGGACCATCGTCTTCACCGACCCGCTGACGGTCGAGGTCGACGGCGAGCGCCGGCCGGCCTGGGCCGACGAGGTGCTGCTGGGGGAGATGCGCGAGGGCGACGAGGTCGTCGTCAACGTCGCCGCCCTCGACCTCGGGCTCGGCTCCGGCGGCTTCGACGTCGTCCACGTCAACCTGACCCGCGGCCTCGGGGGCGGCGGGGCGGCGGGCGACGTCCACGTGATGAAGCTGAACTACAGCTCGCTGCAGCACCCGGTCGAGCCGGCGGAGGAGTCGGCTGCGCGGTTCGAAAGTCAGGCTGAGGACGACAAAGGAACCACGCAACCGCAAACCGGGGTGCCGGTGGCAGTCCTTCCCCTGCACGGACACCTGGCGCCGGCGGCTTGGGCGGCAGCGCAGGCATCTCCCGGTCTCCGTGTCGGCTATGTCCAGACGGGCGGCGGCGCCCTGCCGGGCTCGCTCTCCCGCGACGTCGCCAAGCTGCGGGAGCGCGACCTGCTCTGCGGCCACATCACCGCCGCGCCCGCCTACGGAGCCGAACACGAGGCGATGAGCACGGTCGGCGCCCTCGACGCCGCCCGCCGGATGAACTGGGACGCGATCCTGGTCGGCGGCGGCCCCGGAATTATCGGCTCCAACACCGAGTTCGGCCACGGCGGCATGTCCGCCCTGGACAACGCCCACGCCGCCCTCGCCCTCGGCCTCCCAACCCTGATCTCCCCCCGCCTCTCCTCCTCCGACCCCCGCGAACGCCACCTCCACCTCAGCCACCACACCCACACCGTCCTCGACCTGCTTTTGGCACCGGTCGAAGTAGCAATCCCCGACGCAGACCTCCCTAGTGCCGCCGAGGCAAGGCGCGAACTGGTGGAGTTATTCGGCGAACGCCACAGCCTCCGCGAGGTACCGGTGGACTTGGACGCCTACGCCGCCTCGGACCTGCCCACCCGAACCATGGGCCGCACGCTCTCGGAGGACCCCCTCTTCTTCGCCGCCCCCCTCGCGGCAGGCCGCCTCCTCTCCGAACAACGCCAGTCCCCCTAATCCGCTCCTCGCGCGGGTGGCGCGGGGGGCGGGTACCCGCGCGCAGTCAGTTTGTAGAGCACGGGTGCCCGCCCCCCGTGACAGGACCCGCGCGCCGAGCGCATCGCCGCGGACCTTCCGTTGCACCCCAAGGATCACGGCAAGCCGAGAAGAACCACCGTGTCATGGCCATCGCGATCAAACCGCAGGCGCCCACTCCTGCGACGGCATCCGGCGCCGATGCTCGCTTCGACTCCCTCCTCCTAGACTTCCTCTCCTACCTGGAGCTCGAGCGCGGCCTCTCCCGCAACACCCTCAACGCCTACCGCACCGACCTCCTCCAGTACGGCGAATACCTCGCCGCCCACGACCTCGATGCGCTGCGCGCGAGCGCGGCCGACGTCGCCGAGTTCCTCGCCGAGCTAGCAACGGGGGAGGGTCGCCCGGCCTGCTCGGCGGCGACGATCCACCGCAAGGCCGCTTGCCTGCGCTCCTTCTACAAGCACCTGCGCCGCGACGAGCTGATCGGCGACGACCCGACGGCGGCGCTGAGCGCTCCGCGACGGTCGAAGAAGCTGCCGCACGTCCTCAACTACTCCGAGGTGCAGAAGCTCTTGGCCTCGCCGAAGGGGAGCGAGCCGACGACGCTGCGCGACCGGGCGCTCTTGGAGGTGATGTACGCCTGCGGGCTGCGAGCCTCGGAGACGATCGGCCTCGAGCTGGGGGACGTCGACCTGCGCGAGGGCTTCCTCCGCACTCGCGGCAAGGGCTCCAAGGAACGGCTGGTGCCGCTCGGACGGCAGGCGATCGCGGCGATCAACGGCTACCTGCGCGGCGGCCGGCCGAAGCTGGTCGGCGAGCGCCAGGAGACGAAGCTCTTCGTCAACTTCCGTGGCGGGCCGCTGACCCGCCAGGGCCTCTACAAGATCGTCCAGCGCCATGCCCGCGACGCGGGGCTCGCCGGCAAGATGAGCCCGCACACGTTGCGTCACAGCTTCGCCACCCACCTGCTCGCCGGCGGCTGCGACCTCCGCGCCGTCCAGGAGATGCTCGGCCACGCCGACATCTCGACCACGCAGATGTACACGCACCTCTCCGGCGACCGCCTCAAGGAGGTCTATTTCAGCGCCCACCCGCGGGCGAGCGACTAGCCGAGCCGCATGGGGTAGAACTCAAGGCATGCCCGAGCTGCCCGAGGTCGAGACCGTCGTCAGGCAGCTGGAGCCGGAGGTGGAAGGGCAGCGGATCGAACGGCTGGAGGTGCTGGACGAGCGCTGGTCGCGGCCGGTCCCGCCCGAGCAGCTGGGGGAGGAGGTCAGCGGCGGCACGATCGAGCGCCTGGGCCGCCGCGGCAAGTACATCCTGGTGGGACTCGACGGCGAGCGGACGCTGGTCATGCACCTGCGGATGACCGGCAACCTGATCCTCCGCGAGGGCGAGGAGATGCTCGACCCCTCGGAGGGGCGACGCCTGTACGAGAGCGAGCGCTCGACCGAGGAGCGGCACCTGCGCGCCCGATTCGTCCTCGACGACGGCCGCGAGCTCTGGTTCACCGACCCGCGACGCTTCGGCGAGGCCTTCCTCCTTCCCGACGACCAGCTGGAGGCGCGGTTCGCGAAGCTCGGCGTGGAGCCGTTCGCTCCGGAGTTCACGCCGCAGGCGCTGGGAGAGAAGGCGGCAGGGCGAACCGCGCCGCTGAAGTCGTTCCTGCTCGACCAGTCCACCGTCGCCGGCGTCGGCAACATCTACGCCGACGAGGCGCTCTTCCGGGCGGAGCTGCACCCGCTCTCGCCGGCGGGGTCGATGAAGCCCGAGCATCTGGAGGCGTTGCGCGACGCGGTCATCGCCGCGCTGGAGGCGGGGATCGACGCTGGCGGCTCCTCGATCGACGACTACCGCGACGCCCGCGGCGAGAAGGGGACGATGCAGGACGAGTTCCTCGTCCACATCCGCGAGGGGAAGGAGTGCCGGCGCTGCAAGGGCACGATCGTCCGCATCGTCGTCGGCGGCCGCTCGACCTACTTCTGCCCGGGCTGCCAGGTAAAACTGCGGAGACGTCCGAGACGCCGGGCAAAATGAAATCGTGCCCGGAACTACGGTCAAGACGGAGGCAGTAGTCCTGCGGAGCATTCGCTACGGCGAGGCCGACCGCATCCTCCATCTGTATTCGAAGACCCACGGGCGGATCGGCGCGATCGCCAAGGGGGCGCGTAAACCGAAGTCCCGCTTCGGCGGCCGGCTGGAGCCGTTCTTCCGCCTCGACCTGCTCCTGCACGAAGGCCGCGGCGACCTGATGACGGTGCGGGGCGCGACGACGGTCGACGGCTACCCGCGGCTGCGCACCTCCGCCGCCGCCCTCACCGCCGGCGCCCGCGCCTGCGACGCGGTGCTGCGCCTGCTGGACTCCGCCGAGCCCAACCAGCCCGCCTACAACCTCCTCTGCCGCTACCTCTCGCTGCTCGACGATCCCGCCGAGCCCCGCGCCGCCGGACTGGAAGCCGCTCTCTCGTTCCGGATCAAGCTGGCGCTGGTAGCGGGGTTCGCGCCCGAGCTGGCCTCCTGCGCCCGCTGCGGCGAGGCCGAGCACCTGGTCGGCTTCTCCGGCGCCGCCGGCGGCGTCGTCTGCGCCGGCTGCGAAGCGGGTGCCTTCCCGCTGACCGAGGAGGCGCACCGGTTCATGGTCGAAGGGCTGGCGAAGCCCCTCAGCGAGGCCCCGGAGGCCGAGCCGCGGGCGCTGCGTCAGGTCGAGCGGGCGGTCACCGAGACGCTGGAGCACCACGCGCACGTGCAGCTTCGCGCCGCGGCTTAAGATCGACGGGTGCCTGCCACCGCCACCTTCCACGACCGCATAGCCGCCTGGGAGGAGGAGTTCCTCTCCGAACAGGCGACCCGCTCCTATCCGGCGCGGCGGCAGGTGGAGGAGCCGGACAGCCCGCTGCGGACGCCGTTCCAGCGCGACCGCGACCGGATCGTCCACTCCAAGTCGTTCCGGCGGCTGAAGCACAAGACCCAGGTTTTCGTCGCCCCCGAGGGCGACCACTACCGCACCCGCCTCACCCACACGCTCGAGGCCTGCGGGATCGCCCGCACCGTCGCCCGCGCGCTCGGGCTGAACGAGGACCTGACGGAGGCGATCGGGCTCGGCCACGACCTCGGCCACCCGCCCTTCGGCCACGCCGGCGAGGAGGCGCTCGACGAGGCGCTGCGCGAGCACTGCGGCGCCGGCTTCCGCCACAACGAGCACTCGCTGCGGGTGGTCGACGTGCTGGAGCGCGAGGGGGAGGGCCTCAACCTCACCGAGCAGGTCCGCGACGGCATCCTCAACCACACCGGCTCGCGCAAGCCGGCGACGCTGGAGGGGCAGATCGTCAAGCTGGTCGACCGCGTCGCCTACATCAACCACGACATCGACGACGCGCTGCGGGCGGGGATCCTGCGGCCCGACGACCTGCCGGCGGAGGAGATCGAGCTGCTCGGCCCGACCGGCTCGCAGCGGATCGACACGTTGGTCCGCGACATCGTCGACCACTCGAGCGGGGAGAACGAGATCAGGCAGGGGCGCGAGGTCGGCCAGGCGATGCTGCGCCTGCGCAAGTTCATGTTCGACCGCGTCTACCTCGGCCCGGACGCGCGTCGCGAGCAGGACCGGGTCCAGCGCACGATGCGCGGCCTCTTCGAGCACTACCTCGCGCACCCCGACGAGGTCCCCAGCCGCGACCCCGGCGCCGGCGACTGCCAGCGGGTCGCCGACTACATCGCCGGCATGACCGACCGCTTCTGCATCGCCATGTTCACCGAGCTGACGGTCCCGAAGGAGTCGCGGTTCTAGATGGCGCTGATCTCCTCCGACAGCGTCGAGCGGGTCAAGCAGGCATCCGACATCGTCGAGGTGATCTCGGCCCACACCGACCTGCGCCGCCAGGGCGCCCGCTTCACCGGCCTCTGCCCTTTCCACGACGAGCGCACGCCCTCGTTCTCGGTCGAGCCGCAGGAAAAGCTCTACCACTGCTTCGGCTGCGGGGTCGGCGGCGACGTGATCAAGTTCGTCGAGGAAAAGGAGGGGATGAACTTCGCCGAGGCGGTCGAGACGCTGGCCGACCGCTACGGGGTCGAGCTCGAGCGCGAGCAGGAGGACCCGCGCGCCGAGGCCCGCCGCCAGCGCCGCCGCCGGCTCGAGCAGCTGCTCGACCGCGCCGCCGCCTTCTACGCCAATTACTTCTGGGAGTCGACCGAGGCGGCGAAGGCGCGCGATTACCTGGCCGGGCGCGGCCTGCGCGAGGAGGTGCTGCGCGCCTTCGGCGTCGGCTACGCCCCCAGTGCCTGGGACAAGATCCTCGTCAACGGCCAGCGGGCCGGCTTCAACGTCGAGGAGCTGCGCGGCGTCGGCCTCGTCCAACGGGGGCGCAGCGGCGGCGACTACGACCGCTTCCGCGAGCGGATCATGTTCCCGATCCGCGACCGTCGCGGCCGCGTGCTCGGCTTCGGCGGTCGGGCGATGCGCCCCGACCAGGGCGCCAAGTACGTCAACACCGCCGAGACCGATTTCTTCCACAAGAGCAACCTGCTCTACGGCGTCGACCTCGCTAAAGCGGCGATCGCGAAAGCGGGCCGCGCGGTCGTCGTCGAGGGCTACACCGACGTGATCGCCCTGCACCAGGCGGGGGTCGAGGAGGCGGTGGGGGTGATGGGGACGGCGATCACCGAGGAGCAGGTGGCGGCGCTCTCGGGGATGGTCGAGGAGGTCGTGCTCGCCCTCGACG